>NZ_JALKFU020000143.1 GCF_023242965.2 Frankia sp. AgKG'84/4 | reverse complement strand
GCCCGACACCGCCCCGGCTGCCAGGCCGAACAGCTCCCGCCACTCCCCGAACTGGTGCGGCACCGCGGCCACGTCGGCGGCGGCGAAGTCGACCAGGACGACCGGCTCGTCGTCCTGGTCGCCGCGCGGGCGGCGCAGCACCCACAGGCAGGCCTCGCCGGCCGCGGTGCTCATCTCGGCCGGTAGCGCGATCACCGCGCGCAGCGCGCCGCCACCAATCATCAGAGCCCGGATCGCCTGCCCGGACGGCGAGACACAGGCCCGCGGCGAGACGGCGATGACGGCGGTGCCACGCGGGCGCAGGTGGGCGTAGCAGTGCTGCACCCAGGCCAGCTCGCCGTCGCGGGGCTCCGGGCGGCCGAACTCCCAGCGGCGGTCGGTCGCCAGCTCGTCCGCCGGCCAGCCGGGCCGGTCGAACGGCGGCTCGCACACCACCGCTGCCGCCCGCCCGAGCAGCTCGGTGAACCGGTTGCCGCGCAGCGAGTCGCCGAGGCGGACGTCATACGGCCCAGCGAGCGGATGGGCGCCCAAGCCGAGGGTGGCGGTGCGCGCCAGCCGCTCGTCGTTGTCCTGGCCGAACAGGCGAACCCGCTGCTCGAACCGGTCCGCGGCCGCCAGCAGCAGGGTGCCGTCGCCGCAGGCCGGGTCGAAGACGACCGGCAGATCGTCGGCGGTGGCGAACAGATCGTCACCGCCCGCGCTGGCCGCGGTCGTCGGTGGCAGCAGCGAGACGAGCACCTGGGCCAGCCGCTGCTCGGCCTCGACGTTCCGCTTCGCCTGCTCGACGAACGCGTCACGGGTCGACCAGCCGCCGGTCGGGCCGTCGAGGGCCTGCGTTCCGGTCTCCGTCCGGCCCGCCTTCGCGAGCTGCTCCGCGCGGCCGGAGCGTTCCAACCAGTCCGCCACGGCGGCCCAGCGAAACGTCGGGTTGGTGTCGTTGCCGCCGACGGGACTGGGGAAGGCGTCGTAGCGCCGGCGCCAGTTCGACACGGCGGCGCGGCCGACGCCGATCCGCCGCGCGATGGCGGCAGCCGTCAGCTCTTCCTGCCCGTCGAACTCCACATGCCGGACCATACCGGCGTGATCGCCACTTAGGCAAGCTCTGTGAACGATTCGAGCTGACGTACACAAGACCGCTGTTCACGCTTGACGGGAGATTCGGTGCGGCCCTAAGGTCCTGGATTGTCGCGGATCGGTCGCGATGCGCACAGGCCAGGCCCCGGCGCCGCCGCCTTCCGGACGCGGAGGCGACCCGCCGCTCAGCCCCGGCCGGCTTCACCCTCGGCGCCGTCGCCGCTGTCCCTTTGTTCCGTGCGGGGCGCGTCCTCGCTCCGTGTCCGCCGCACCCCTTGCCGTCCCTCCGGCGGCCTCGCCATGCCCGGCGCGGCCGCGTGTTCACAGCCATTCTTCCGCCATCCCCGCCTGGCCCGAGGGCCGGGTTCCACCTGCGCCGATCCAGCTACGTCGGCAGCGCAGGGGTTGCCGCCCGCGAGGTCCCCGGTGTTACAGGGGGCGCCGGGGGCCTCGCGGGCAGCAACCCCCCGCCGTACCGGAACGACCTCACTCCACGAACGCTCATCGAGATTCTGGGAGCAACAATGACTGAGACGGATCTGCCCGAGCCGGGCGAGCTGGCGTCGGCGCCGGCGATCATGGCGACGCCGATCGCCGAGCTGGCGGCGGCGCGGCTGGCCGCGGCAGCGCTGCCCGAGTCGGTGAAAGCCGTGCTGCGCGAAGCATCCGACGCGGTCGAGAGGCCGGCGGCGAGTGCGATGGGCCAGATCCACCTGGAATCGATCACCGTCGCCGGCTACCGCGGCATCGGCGCTCCGGCCCGGCTGTCGCTGCCTGCCGCCCCCGGCGTGACGCTGGTGGTCGGGCGCAACGGTTCCGGGAAGTCGAGCCTGGCCGAGGGCGCCGAGACCGCCTTCCTCGGCACGAACACCCGCTGGCAGCGCCAGGACGACCCCCGCCGTGGCGCCTGGCGCAACCGGCACGAGCTCACCCGCCGGCCTCGGATCGAGCTGGCTCTCACGGTCGGCGGCAGCCCGGCGACGCTGACCCGGACCTGGCCGGGCGACGACTTCACGACCTCCGACGGCGTGTTCCAGCGCCGGGGCCAGCCAGCCGTGCCCGCCGCGCAGGCCGGCTGGGCGCGGGCCGCAGCCGAGTACCGCCCCTTCCTCTCCTACGCCGACCTGGGTCAGCTGATCGACGACAAGGCGGTCCGGCAGTACGACGTCGTCGACAAGATCCTCGGTCTCGGCTACCTCACCGCCGTCGACGGCCTACTCAAGGCCGAGCAGAGCCAGCACACCGCGGCGGTCAAGACCGTCAACAGCGAGCGAGCCACACTCACCACCGCGCTCGAAGCGCTGCTCCTCGACCTGCCCGAAGAGGCCCGCGCCGAGGCCGCGCTGAAAGCCATGGCCAGGAAGCCCGGTCCCGACCTCGCGGCGCTCGAGCGCCTCCTGGCCGACCTGCCCTCGGCACAGGACGGTGACCTCGCCGAACTGCGCCAGCTCGCCGACCTTCAGGGACCCGACCTCGACCGGGTCGACGAGGCGGCGCGGCGGCTGCGCGACGCCCTTGCCGCAGCCACCGCTGTCACCGGCACAAACGCCGAGGATGCCTCGCTGCGCGCCGAACTGCTCTCCCAGGCACTGCGGCACCGCGAGCGGCACGCAGGCGGCGAGGCCTGCCCGGTCTGCGGCACCGAGCGGGTCCTCGACGACGCCTGGGCGCGGCGGGCGGCGGCACAGATCACCGAGTTGCTCGACGAGAGCCGGGTGGTCAGAACGGCGAACGCTCGGCTGCTGCTGGCCGAAACCGGGCTGAAAACGCTCATCGTCTCGCCGCCGGCGGTCCCGCCCGCGCTCGCCGCGGTATGGCAGGCCTGGGAGGCGTGCCGAGCGCGCACGGACCTGGCCGCACTGGCCGACGAGGCCCTCGGCACGGCGCGGACGCTGGTGCGGGCGTGTGCCGCTGCCCGCGATCAGGCCCGGGTCCTGCTGGCGGAACGCGACGACCGGTGGCGTCCACTCCTCGCCAGCCTGCAGATCTGGACCGAGCAGGCCCGCGCGGTGAACTCGGCCAAGGCACGCAGGAGCGAGCTGAAGAAGGCGCGGGACTGGCTCGACGCACTCATCCAGGACCTGCGCCGGGAACGGCTGGCCACCTTCGAGGTCCAGGCTCAGGACATCTGGGCGAAGCTGCGACACGAGAGCAGCATCAGCCTCACCAAGGTCGGCCTCGACGGCAAGGAGACCTCGACGCTGCGCCGGCTGATCCTCGACGTCTCCGTCGACGACGCCGACGCCTCCGCGCTCGCCGTCATGAGCCAGGGCGAGCTGCACGCGCTCGCGCTGGCACTGTTCCTGCCCAGGGCCCGCACCGCCGACAGCCCGTTCGGTTTCCTTCTCATCGACGACCCGGTGCAGTCCATGGACCCCGCCAAAGTCAACGGACTCGCCCAGGTGCTCTCCGAGCTGGGCAACCAGCGGCAGATCGTCGTCTTCACCCACGACACCCGCCTCCAGCGGGCGTTCACCGGCCAGGGCCTGCCTGTCACGATCCGCAAGGTCGAGCGCGGGAAGGCGTCAAAGGTCGAGATCGAGAACGCGCTCGACCCCGTCGAGCAGGCACTCAGGGAGGCTCGCGGCTTCGCGCACGGCAGCGGCAAACTGCCGGCGGCGGCGCGAACCCATGTCCTGCCCGGCCTCTGCCGGATCGCGTTGGAGAACGCTTTCACCGAGGCCGCCTGGCTTCGCCACCACCAGGCCGGCGGAGCCGAACCGGTCTTCGACGCCGCCCTCTCCGAGGCGGAGAAACTCACGAAGGTCGCCGCCCTCGCCTTCTTCGGTGACGCCAAGAGGTCCGATGACGTCTACGGCGAGCTGACGGACCGGTGCGGCGACTGGGCAGTCAAGGTCGTCCAGGACTGCCAGCAAGGCGCCCATGGCAGCGGCGCGCAGATCGAGGACCCGCTCCGCTTCGTCGACCTCGTCGGCCACATCGCCAAGACGGTCCGCAGGTCGCGCCCCGCCGCCTGATCCGCTTGTCCACCGCCCATCCTCGTTTCGCCGCCGACCGGGAGAAGCCAGTGCCCACGCGACCTGCCGCCACGACCGGCATCACGCTCAACGAGCTGTTCGGGACCGCCGAGCTGCTGCTCGCCGGTCGCCTTCAGGCGACGCTCGCCGCCCGCCACCGCGGCGCCGCGCTCGTCCTGCGCACCGCGCTGGAGCTCGCCATCGACGCGGCGCTCGCCGCCGCCGAACCGGGCCTGTCCACCCGCAATATGACCGCCAAGCTCCACTGCCTGCGTCACTACAGCACCCCCGCGACCGCCAGCCGGGCCCGCCAGACCTGGTCCCACCTCTGCGTCGCCTGCCACTACCACCAGTACGAAATCGGCCCCACCAGGTCGCAGGTCCAGGCCTGGCACGGCGAGGTCCTCGCCCTGGCCACGTCGCTTGGCCGTCCCTAGGACGTCCCGGAGCCCGATTCGACGCCGACACGGGCCAGGTCCTCGTGTTTCTGGTTTCGGCCCGGCCGGCACCGGGGACCCGCCGAGTCGAGCCGCGGCGCGCCGCCTGGCCACCGCGGGCCCGCCAGGATGGGAAAGGAGTCGACCATGACCAGCACGGATACGCGGCCGGCCCGAACCGCCGAGGGCGTGGAGACGGTGCGTTACGAGGTGCACCGGCTGTCCGTCGCGACGGGACTGCCCTACGAGGAGACGGTGCGCCGGTACGAGCAGGCGGTGCCGGCTCTCGACGAGGCGCGTTTCGCCGACCTCGCCGCCGGCCGGCCGACCTGGACCGAGGTGCGCGCCGCGACGCTGCCGCAGGCCCCGCACGACTTCCTGCGCTACTGGCGCGGGGACTTCACCTGGATGCTGCGCGCCGCCGGCGACGAGGGCCGCTGCGTCGAGTACCTGATGGGCAACCACGTGATCGCCGAACGGATGTTCCGCCATGATCCCGGGGTGCTCCTGCACGCCCCGCTGCGCACGACGATCCACACCGACCATCGCGGCGAGACCCGCTTCAGCGTCGACCAGCCGAGCACCCATTTCCGCAGCTACGGCAACCGGTCGATCACGATCGTCGGCATCGAGCTGGACCTGAAACTCGCCACCCTGCTGGAAAGCCTCGACTTCCCCGTACCGGACGCCCTGACGACCGGCCGCGTCCCGGCCACCACCGGCTGAGCGGGCGGCGGCGCCGAGGGCTCAGGCGAGGGTGGCGAGCCAGTTGGTGAGCAGGTGGGCGCCGGCGTCGCCGGACTTCTCCGGGTGGAACTGGGTGGCGGCCAGGGCGGCGCGTTCCACCGCGGCGGCGAACGGCTCGCCGTGCTCGCCGATCGTGTCGCCGGCGTCCGGGTCGGCCTTGGCCGCGTAGGAGTGGACGAAGTAAAAGCGGGTGTCCGCGGGCAGGCCGGCGAAGAGCACCGACCCGGCGGGCGGGCGCACCGTGTTCCAGCCCATGTGCGGCAGGATCGGGGCGGCGAGGCGGCGGACCTCCCCGGGTAGCGCGCCGATCCCGGCGGTGCGCACCCCGTGCTCCTCGCCCCACTCGTAGAGCACCTGCATCCCGACGCAGATCCCGAGCACCGGCCGGCCGGCGGCCAGGCGCGCGCGCACGACCGGCCCGGCACCGAGCCCGTCGATCCCGGCCATGCACGCGGCGTACGCGCCGACCCCGGGCACAACCAGGCCGTCCGCGTCCCGCGCCGCGTCAAGGTCGTCGCTGACGGTGACGTCGGCGCCGACCCTGGCGAGGGCGCGCTGCGCCGAGCGCAGGTTCCCCGAGCCGTAGTCGAGCACCACGACCCGCCGACGCGGCGCGCCGGCGCTCACAGCGTGCCCTTGGTGGAGGGCACGCCGGCGACCCGAGCGTCGAGGGCGACCGCGTCGCGCAGGGCCCGCGCGACCGCCTTGAACTGCGCCTCCACCACATGGTGGGCGTTGCGGCCGGAGAGCACCCGCACGTGCAGCGCGATCCGCGCCGAGGCGGTGATGGACTCGAAGATGTGCCGGGTCAGCGTCGTGTCGTAGGTGCCGATCATGCCGACCAGGTCGGGTTCGACGTGCACGCAGTACGGCCGGCCGGAAAGGTCGACGACGGCGAGGGCGAGGGCCTCGTCGAGGGGGACGGTCGCGTCGCCGAAACGGCGGATGCCGGCCTTGTCGCCGAGCGCCTCGCGCAGCGCCGTGCCGAACGCGATCGAGGTGTCCTCGACGGTGTGGTGGGCGTCGATGTGCAGGTCGCCGCGGGTGCGCACGGTGAGGTCGAAGCCGCCGTGCTTGCCGATCTGGGACATCATGTGGTCGAAGAACGGCACGCCGGTGTCGGACGTCGCCACTCCCGTTCCGTCGAGGTCGAGCTCGACGAGGACGTCGGACTCCAGCGTCTTGCGGGCGATACGCGCGGTACGTGCCATCGGGCGTCCTCGGGCCTTTCCTACCTGGGTCGGCCGGATTTACCGGTCTGTCGGTGTCTGACCGTCAGTCTGCCCGGTTCCCGCCGCGGCGACGGCAAGCACCCGGCCGAGCGCGGCGAGGAACGTGTCGATCTCGCGGGGCAGCCCGGCGGTGACCCGCAGCCAGCCGTCCGGGCCGACGTCACGCACGAGCACGCCGGCATCGAGCAGCCCACGCCACACCGCCCGATGATCGGCGAGTCCGCCGAAGAACACGAAGTTCGCGTCGCTCGGCGCGACCTGAAGGCCGAGCGCGGTCAGCTCCCGCACGAGCCGGTCCCGCTGGGCCCGCACGGCCTCGACCGAGCCGAGCAGCTCGTCGGCGTGCGCGAGGGCGGTGCGGGCCACGGCCTGGGTGAAGCCGGACAGGTGGTAGGGCAGCCGGACGAGCTGGAGGGCGTCAACGACAGCCGGATGCGCGGCCAGGTAGCCGACGCGGGCGCCGGCCAGCGCGAACGCCTTGCTCATCGTGCGGGTGACGATGAGACGCGGCTGGCTCGGCAGCAGCGTCAACGCGCTGGCGACCCCGTCGCGGCGGAACTCGGCGTAGGCCTCATCGACGACGACCATGCCGCTGCCGGCTTCGTGCATCGCCTCACAGGCGGCGACGATGACCTCGAGCGGCAGGGCCGTGCCGGTGGGGTTGTTCGGGGAGCAGAGGAACACCAGCGCCGGGCGATGGCGTTCGATGGCCCCCGCGACCGCCTCGGCGGACAGGCTGAAGTCCGCGGCGCGCTGCTCGGCGACCCACCGCGTCGCCGTGGCCAGCGCAATGAGCCGGTGCATCGAGTAGGACGGCTCGAAGCCGACGGCGATGCGGTCCGGGCCACCGAAGGCCTGGCAGAGCTGCTGCAGGACCTCGTTCGATCCGTTGGCGGCCCACACCTGGGCGGTGTGCACGCCGAAACCGGCGTCCGCAGTGAGGTAGTAGGCGAGGTCGGCGCGCAGCGCCTCGGCGTCGCGATCGGGGTAGCGGTTCGCCTCGGTGGCGGCGAGCGTCGCCGCCTTGCCGAGCGCGTCGACGAGGTCGATGGACGGCGGGTACGGGTTCTCGTTGGTGTTGAGCCGCACCGGCACATCGAGCTGCGGCGCACCATAGGGGGACATACCCCGCAGAACGTCGCGCAGCGGCAGTTCGTCCAGGTCCAGCGACCGCCACGGCCGGTCGTCCCGGCCCGCCCGGGCGTCGGTTCGACCGCCGGACCGGACGATCATCGGAACCGCGCCTTCACCGCGTCGGCGTGCCCGGTGAGGTCCTCGGCCGCGGCGAGGGCGGACAGGCGGCCGGCGACGGCGTGCAGCGCGTCGGGGGTGCTCTCGATGACGTGGACCTGCCGTTGGAAGGTGGCGACGGACAGGCCGCCGGAGTGACGGGCGGTGCCGCCGGTGGGCAGGACGTGGTTGGAGCCGGCGAGGTAGTCGCCGAGCGGGACGGGGGCGTGCGGGCCGACGAAGATCGCGCCGGCGTGGCGGACCCGCGCGGCGAGGCGGGCCGCGTCGACCGTGTGGATCTCCAGGTGCTCGGCGGCCCAGCCGTCGACGACGGCGAGGCCGGCGTCGAGGTCGGCGACGAGCGCGACGGCGCCCTGGCCGGCCAGGGCCTCCTCCACGCGCTCGCGGTGGCGGGTGGCGGGCACCTGCCTGGCGAGCTCGACGTCGACGGCGTCGGCGAGCTCGACGGACGTGGTGACCAGCAGCACCGCGGCCATCGGGTCGTGCTCCGCCTGGGCGATGAGGTCGACGGCGACGAAGCTGGGGTCGGCGGTGGCGTCGGCGAGGATCGCGACCTCGGTCGGGCCGGCCTCCGCGTCGACGCCGACCACGCCGCGCACCAGCCGCTTCGCGGCCGTGACGTAGACGTTGCCCGGGCCGGTGATCACGTCGACCGGCGGGCAGCTGGCCGTGCCGTGGGCGGCCATCGCGATCGCCTGGGCGCCGCCGGCGGCGTAGACCTCGTCGATGCCGAGCAGCGCGCAGGCGCCGAGGACGACCGGATGCGGCAGGCCGCGGTTCTCGCGCTGGGGTGGGGAGAACACGGCGAGCGAGGCGACGCCCGCCTCCTGCGCGGCCACGACGTTCATGACGACGCTGCTCGGGTAGGCGACCCGGCCGCCGGGGACGTACAGCCCGACCCGCTCCACCGGCACCCAGCGCTCGGTCACGGTGAGGCCAGGGGCGACCTCGATGGTCACCGGCTCGCGCCGCTGGGCGCCGTGGACCAGGCGGGCCCGCCGGATCGCCTCGGCCAGCGCGTCGCGCACGGCGGGTTCGAGGTCCTCGGCGGCGGCCGCGAGATCGGCGGCGGGCACCCGCAGATGGGGGGGACGGACCCCGTCGAAGCGCTCGGCGGCGTCGAGGACGGCCGCGTCGCCGCGCGCGCGCACGTCGTCGCAGACCGGCCGCACCGCGTTGACCGCGACGTCCACGTCTATCGCGGCGCGCGGCAACAGCCGGCGAACCTCCGCGGGCGTGGGCGCGGCGTCACGCAGATCTACCCTTCTGAGCACGGTGTCGAGACTATCCGCCGACGCCGGGCCCGGCGAAATCACGGACCAGCGCGGGATGTCACGCTGCTCCGGTGAACCGACAGCCAGCGCCCGACGCCCGACCGTCGCCGTCCCCTCCCTCGCCCGCCGCATCGGCGCAGGTGACACCGGTTGCGGGCGTGCCAGTGGGGGAACCGGCGGCCGGTGCGGCGCCTTCCCCGGCGACGGCCGGCGCCGGCGCCGGACCCGACCTCGAGACCACAGTGGAGGCCACGGATGTCTCCTCGCTGTCCGGAACAGGCGGGGCACCGGGTGCCCCCGGGGAGTCGCTGGCGACGCTCCTGCAGGACTACCGGGTGCACGCCAGGGCGCCGCGCCGGGTCGTCGCCGCGCTGACCGAGCGGCCCCGGACCCTGCGTGAACTGGTCCAGGAGTCCGGCCTGCCGCGCCGCTCGGTCGAGGAGATCCTCGCCTGCCTCGGCGCGGACCTCCGACCCGCCGCGGGCGAGCGCCAAGTGCTGCGCGCCGGCACGGTCGACCACTACCGGGCGATGATCGATTACACCGGGCTGCGGGAGTCGACGCCCATCGACCCGCTCGCGGCCGAGATCCGCCGCCACGGCGCCCTCGTGACCACCCTGCACGAGCTGATCGCCGCCGCCCCCCGCCCCCGCGCCGAGTTCGATCACGTGCCGGCCACGGCGGCGACGGTCGTGCGCCGGGCGGTGTGGCTCGCGAGCCACTACGACCTGCGCGAGGCCCGGCTGCTGTGCGTCGGCGACCACGACCTGACGTCACTGGCCGTCGCCCTGCTCGCCGAGCGCGACGCCGGGCGCGGCACGGCGGCGGCGGCCGGCGGCGGGCCGTCGGTCACGGTGGTCGACATCGACGAGGACCTGCTGGAGTACCTCGAACGCTCCGCCCGCTCCCTGGGTGTGACGCTGCGCTGTCGGTACGCGGACCTGCGCTTCGGCCTTCCGCCGTCGCTCGCCGGCTCGGCGGACCTCGTCTTCACCGACCCGCCGTACACCCCGGCCGGCGTGTCCCTGTTCGCGGCGCGGGGCGCGCAGGCCCTCGCCGACCGGGACCGCGGCCGCGTCCTCGTCGCCTACGGGTACAGCACGCGCACGCCGGCCCTGGGCGCGAAGGTGCAGCGCGCGCTGCTCGACCAGGGTTTCGTGTTCGAGGCGGTCTGGCCGGACTTCCACACCTACGACGGCGCCGAGGCCGTCGGCGCCCGCGCCGCCATGTACGTCTGCCAGCCGACGCCGGCCACCTGGAAGCGCCTGGACCGCCCGGCCGACCGCGAACCCGTGACGACCACGATCTACACCCGCGGGCGCCAGTCCGAGGAGGGCCGCGCCGGCGAGCTGCCCGTCCCGGTGCTCGAGGCGGCCGGACGCTTCCTGGCCGACGCCGCCCCCGCCCGGCCGGTGTACATCGGCGAGCGTCCCGCCGTGGCCGGCACGCACACCCGGCTGGCGACCGTCCTCGAC
>NZ_JALKFU020000142.1 GCF_023242965.2 Frankia sp. AgKG'84/4 | reverse complement strand
CCCGCCGGCCCGGCGGAGCTGGCCGACCCGGCCGCACCCCGGGTCAGTGGCGAACAGGCCGATCGCCGGCCGCGTTCCAGGAACTGACCGGCGTGTCGTCGTCCGGCCGGCGTTCCCGCTGCCAGCCCGGGTCCCCGGCTGGCAGCGTGAGCCGGCGGCGCAGAGCGACCGCGTCATCCGCGAGGGCCGACACCAGATAGCCCGGACCGGCCAGGGGCAGCAGTCCGGCCCCCGGCGCGACACCCGCCGCCGGGGCCGGACCCGCCCATTCGGGCCCCGCGACGAGCAGCGAGCCCACGGCCCGGGCCTGGCCCACCTGGGCGGGGCCCCGCAGGCCCGGCTCGGTCTCGCCCAGGACCAGCTCCTGGCGCAGCAGTGGAGTCAGACCGCCGGATCCGGCTACCACGTCGACGCGCAGTACGCCGTGGAACGCTCCCGGCGGCTCACCGAACCGGCCGAGCAGGATCTCCTCGCGTAGTCGCAGGCGAGCGGTCGCGGCCAGCCTGACATCGGTGACGGCCTGATGGTCCGCGCCCGCGGCGATCACGGTCGGTTCGGGACCGAGATCCAGCTCGCCGCCGTCCTCGATCTCGGCGATCACCGACAGCCGGGACGGCCCCGGGCCCCGGCCCGGCAACGCGACCGTCGCCGCCGCCGACCGTACGACCAGCCGCACGCCGGCGCCGACGGCGATGTCGAGCCGCAGCTCGTCGCCCGCCAGCGGCCCCGCCGCGGCGCCCACCAGGTGCACCCACACCGTGGGTGGAACCGGCGCGGACCCGGCACCAGACCATCCACCGTCCTCGGCGACCGGCCCGGTCAGACGCAGCACGAGTGGCACCTCGGACCGCAGCTCGGTGACCCGCGGCATGCCGGCCGGCCCGAGGTCAACCCGTACGGCCGCCCGCGCCCGGACAGCGGTGCGCCCGGTACGGGGCACACTCTCGGTACGGGAGTTGGTACCGGTCGGGGCGGTACCGGTCGCGCCGGTGGCCATGGGCCTGCGGTCTCCTCGCCGTCCTGTTACACGGTGCGACGGCCAGGAAGGGTGGTCAGGCCCGGACCGACGCGCCTTGGGAGTCTCACACATGCCGTCGAGGCGGTGGCGCGCGAGCCGGCATGCTGCCTGCCCCGGCGGGTCGCCGCGCCATTCAGTGCACTCAGTGCGCCGCGGTGCACGGAGTCGGCCCTCGTGGCGATGGCAACTTCATGGATCGGCAGCCATCGTCAATGCTTTGCTGTTCGTGTGCAAGGCACCTCTCCGGGATTCAGTGCACTGTGTGCGCCGCGGCGCACTGCACCGAGCCTGCGCACCGAACCGCGACCCGCCCTGGATCGCGCGGTCGCCGAGCACCGTGTGCCCGAGTTCTGAACGGTGCCTGCGGGCACGGACAGTTCGCTCAGGAGGTGAACATGCGCACGCCGGCAAGCCGGTGACGTTCGGCCAGCAGGTCGAGGCGGATGCCGGTGCGAGCGGGCAGTTCCCGAGGTGGCAGGGCGGCCGCCGCCTCGCCCGTTCGGGCTGTCGCCGCGACGTCGCCGGCCAGCCGGGCCAGCACGGCCGTGACGGCGATGGGGTCCAGCCCGATCAGGCGGGTCGCGGCCGTGGCCGGGCCAGTGACCGTGGCGTGCGCCGCGGCGAGCGCGGCGTGCCGCGGATCGGCCAGCCGGCGGGCGGCGAGAAACCCGCCCACGGCACCGAGGGTCAGCCCGATGAGGGTCAGCAGCGCGCTGGTGGGATCCACGGTGAGAGGCAATCACGACCCACCGACAGAACCTGCGCCCGCGTGGCTCGGGCCGTCCCTCTGGACAGTCCGGGGTCCGATTCGTCCGCGTAGAGGAGCCGACTGGCGCTGCTGCTGGTCGTTTTCCATCTCCCTCTGTCCGGTTTGCCCGCGTAAAGGGACCTGTCGTGGAGCTGGCTGGTTGCTCTGCAGGGTCCGGTGTCAGGTCTGCTCGTTTGGAAGGCCCACGCGGCGACCAGGCCGTCCCGGCGGGATGATCGTCCTGGTGGACGTCGCCTGCGCGCCGGCGATCGGGTGCGGGACCGTAGACTGATCCGCCATGGGCTTGTCGATCGGTATCGTCGGGCTGCCCAACGTCGGCAAGTCCACGTTGTTCAATGCCCTGACGCGCAACGAGGTTCTCGCCGCGAACTACCCGTTCGCGACGATCGAGCCGAACGTCGGTGTCGTCGGCGTGCCCGACCCGCGCCTGGCCGAGCTGGCGAAGCTGTACGACAGCGCCCGCGTGGTGCCGGCGTCGGTGAGCTTCGTCGACATCGCCGGCCTCGTCCGCGGCGCCTCCGAGGGGCAGGGCCTCGGCAACCGGTTCCTCGCGAACATCCGCGAGTCCGACGCGGTCTGCCAGGTCGTGCGGGTCTTCTCCGACCCCGACGTCGTCCACGTCGAGGGCAAGGTCGACCCGGTCAGCGACATCGAGACGATCAACACCGAGCTGATCCTCGCCGACCTGCAGACCATCGACGCGCGCCTGCCGAAGCTGGAGAAGGAAGCCCGCGCCGACAAGTCGAAGCAGCCCCTGCTCGCCGCGGTGAAGGCGGCCCGCGAGGCGCTCGACGCCGGCCGGACGATCTCCTCGGACCCGTCGATCGACCGCGCCGAGCTGCGCGAGCTGTTCCTGCTCACCGCCAAGCCGTTCCTGTACGTGTTCAACGTCGACGAGGACGTCCTCGCCGACCCGGGCCGGCACAAGGAGCTCGCCGAGTCCGTCGCCCCCGCCGACGCGATCGTGCTGTGCGCCAAGGTCGAGGCCGAGCTCGCCGAGCTCGACGACGATGACGCGGCCGAGCTGCTCGCCTCCCTCGGGCAGAGCGAAAGCGGCCTGACCCAGCTCGCCCACATCGGCTTCCACACCCTCGGCCTGCAGACCTTCCTGACCGCGGGCCCGAAGGAGTCCCGCGCCTGGACGATCACCGCGGGCGCCACCGCGCCGGAGGCCGCCGGCGCGATCCACACCGACTTCCAGCGCGGCTTCATCAAGGCCGAGATCGTCTCCTACGACGATCTGATCGCCGCCGGCACGATGGTCGCCGCCCGCGCCGCCGGCAAGGTCCGCATGGAGGGCAAGGACTACGTCATGGCCGACGGCGACGTCGTCGAATTCCGCTTCAACGTCTGACCCACGGCTTCAACGTCTGACGAGTCTGCCCGCAGGTGCCGCCCAGCCGGCGACCCGGCCGCGGCACCGGTCTCGACGTTGGGCCCGCTCGCCGGTTCATCCGGTCTCGAGTCATTTTGTTGACGGTCACGGCCCAGCGGGCGCCGATATGCTCCCCGTCGCCGCGGTTCTGGTCTAGCGACCGCCGCGTGCCAGTGGAACCGGCCCCGTGACCGGTTCCGGTGCAACGGGTAGCCGTACGCGTTGGCAAGTGACGATCGGTGCGAGTGTGGGAGGGGCAGCGGCGTGCGTAGAGCGCGGTACTGCGCGGCAGTGATGGTCACGATCCTGGCCCTGGTGCTGGTGACCAGCTGCAACGGAAAGTCGGGTTCGTCGTCCTCGGCGTCGGGGGTGAGCGCCGCGTCGGCGTCGGCCGACCCCGAGCTCAGCGGGGCCTGCCCGACGAACGGCAACAGCCGGGCATTCGCGAAGACCCGGTTCGCCCTGCACGCCGGCCTCGCGCTGGGGGCGTTCCACCGTTACATCTACAAGCCGCTGAAGAACGGCGGCTTCAAGGCCGGTGCGGACAAGCGCAAGCGCAGCTTCGCGAAGGCGGCCATCGCCGGCGTGTTCGTCGTCCACGAGGTGAAGGTGGCCAACGGGTTCGCCCAGGCCAATCCGACCCTCTGTGGGGCCGGCCAGCGGTTGTCGAACACCTTCTCGACCCTGACGAGCAAGCTCCGCAGCGGCACCGCGACGGAGGCGGACGTCAACAGCGCGGAGACGGCCTTCACCGGCCTGGAGCAGACCGCCAAGCAGGGCGGCTTCAACTTCTCCGAGCGCAACGTCACCGTCCCCGGCGCCAGCTGAGCACCAGGTCGGGGGCAGCCTTCCCGGGTCGCCCCCGGCCCGGGAAGGCTGCATCAGCCTCAACTGAGCCAGACGACACGCAGAAGTGTGATGGTGAACCACCGCTCCTCGATTGTGTACAGAATGACCCCCCGTCCGCGGTCGAAACTTGCCGTCCACTGGTCGCTGCGCTTGTCGTAGGTGCCGCTACGGGGGCCGCGCACGAGGGTGCGAAGCGCCTCCTCGAGCATGGCGCGGGCCTCGGGCGGCAGGCTGTCGCGCTGTTCTCGGGCATGGTCGACCCAGCGGATCGCGTAGATGGCCATCAGGCGATGCGCGAGCCCTGGGGGTGGCCGGCGGGGAACCAGGTCTCGACGATGACGTCCGGGTCACCCATCTCGACGCGGCGGCGGTCCTGTTCCGCGCCCGCCCGGATCTCCGGGTTCGCGCCGAGCAGGGCCAGCGGCCACCACCGGTCGAGAACTGCCTGGACAGCAGCCAGATCCAGCGTGTCATCCGCTTTACTGAGCGCGGCGCGGAAATCCGTCTCGAACTCGGCGCGCCGCTCCTCGTCGAGCGCCGCCCTTATCGCTGGGCCGGTGCGCTCGATCCGGATCCGAACTCCGTAGGGGGGGTCGGTGCTGTCGCCATCCGCATAGACCTCGCCGTCCATAGCAGCCATTGTGCCCGGTCGGAGGGACGAACTGGTCGAGCGAGGACTGCCTGGTGTGGTCCGGGTGGGGGTTGCGCGATGCCGGTGGAGCTGATGGTCATGCCGGCATGTCAGGGCGGGCGATGCCGACCCCAGTGATCGTGGCCGGGGATGTCCGGTGCGCGACCGGCGGGGAGAGGACGGCGGCGGTGCGGGGTAGAACCCAGTCGTGGGGCGCCAGGCGGATCCCGGCCATGCCGCGGCGGGGGCCGCTGGCGGCCGAGGAAGGGTGGCGTTGATGCCGGACAACGGTGTGGACGAGGCAGGCACGGCGAACGAGGCGGACGAGCAGGTGATCTGCCACCTGGTCGGGCGGTCCGCCTGGGCGGTCGGGGCGGCCGCGTACCGGCCCGCGAGCCTTGGTACCGACGGGTTCATCCACTTCTCGACGCCGGAGCAGGTCGCGGCCACAGCCAACCGCTTCTACCAGGGACGGGACGATCTGTTGCTCGTCATCGTCGATCCCTCGCGGCTGCACGCGCCGCTGCGCTGGGAGCCGCCCGCCGCGCCCACCGCCGCGCCCACCGCGGCGCCGCCATCCGCCGGAGAGCTGTTCCCGCATCTGTACGGGCCGATCGATGCGGGCGCGGTGGCCGCCGTCGTGCCGTTCCCGCCGGCCGCGGACGGCACCTTCGCCGCGCCGCCCGCCCTTTGGTGAGGATGGCCGGTGGATGCGTGGCAGGGCCGAGCCGTCAGTAGGAGACGCCGGCCGACTGCAGGAGGCGGGAGATGCGGCGGGCGAGGGTGATGTCGAGGTCGGTGACGCCGCCGACGGAGTGCGTCCAGACCGTGAAGGTCAGGGTGCCGGGGCCGCGGTCGATCGTCGGGTGGTGGTCCATCTCGTCGGCGGCCCGCATGACCTCGGCGGCGATGGCGTCGGCCTCGTCGCCGTCGACCATGATCTCCAGTTGGAGGCGGTCGGCGTCACCGAGCCAGCCGGGAAGCGCTGCCAGCGCGCTGGCGACCTCGGCGGTGTCCAGTTTGGTCGGCATGGTGATGCTCTCTCTCGCGTCGTCGGTGTGCGTGTTCCGGTGGCCCGGCGGTGCGGCGGACCGCGGCCGGGATGACTCCGTTCCGTGCCTAGCCGATCGCGGGCCCGGACCTCGGATGACGCGCCGGAGCGGGTCGTCCTCACCTCCCCGGCAGCGGAGCGCGGTCCTCGGCTGGCACGATCCGGCCATCCGACCCGATCCGCTGGGAACGCGTCCATGAACTGTCGGAGTCTGGGAGAGTCCGGCAGCATGAATGCGGATGTACACGGCCCGGGTGCCTGTGCTCCTACCCCGCCGGCCGGTGGCGCAACGCGCGGCACCCAGGCCGATCTCGCCGTGCCGGGCGCCGGTCAGGTGCCCGTGCCGGGGCGGCTCGTGGTCGCCGTCGCGTTGCTGGATGACGCGGGCCGGGTGCTCGCCGCGCGTCGCCGCGAACCGCCGGCCTACGCGGGGAGGTGGGAGTTTCCCGGCGGCAAGGTCGAGCCGGGGGAGGGCGCCCTGGACGCGCTGGTCCGGGAGTGCCGGGAGGAACTCGACGTCGAGATCGAGGTCGGGCCGTGGCTCGGCGAGGTGAACCTCGCGCGGCCCGGCTGGGTGCTGCGGGTGTGGTTCGGCCGGGTCACCCGCGGCGACCCCCGGATGGTGGACCATGACGAGCTGCGCTGGCTGGCCGCGACCGAGCTGGACGACGTCGCCTGGATGCCCGCGGACGGTCCGCTGGTCGATCGCCTGCGCGAGGTCCTGACCGGCCCGGGCGCACTGGGCTGGCCCGGCACCTGAGTGCGCCGCCCGGTGCGGGGGCCCGGTTGACGAGGCCCGCTCGGGCGGTCCTGGCCGGGCAGGCGCGGGTGACGAACGGATGTGCTGGAGATGTCCGGACCGGGTCGGGCAGTGGTGGCACGGGCACGCCGGGGCGAGGGATCCGTACCATGGGTTGTGGTACGAGCGTCGCCAGGCGGTTGTTGATCGCCGGCGGACGCGCCGTCGTGCCGGGTCGCCGCCCAATGTGCGGCGCCGTTGTCCTTCTGTTGCGGGGTTGAGAGCCCCATGTCCGCCCCGGAGCGCCTCACCGTGTCCACTCGTGCCGATCTTCGTAACGTGGCCATCATTGCCCACGTCGACCATGGCAAGACCACTCTCGTCGACGCCATGCTGCGCCAGTCCGGCGCGTTTGGCGAGCATGCCGAGCTGACCGACCGCGTCATGGACTCGATGGACCTGGAGCGTGAGAAGGGCATCACGATCCTGGCGAAGAACACCGCGATCCGCCATGGCGATCTCACGATCAACATCATCGACACTCCGGGCCACGCCGACTTCGGTGGCGAGGTCGAGCGCGGACTGTCCATGGTCGACGGCGTCGTGCTGCTGGTGGACGCGAGCGAGGGCCCGCTGCCGCAGACCCGGTTCGTGCTGCGCAAGGCGCTCGCGGCCCGGCTGCCGGTCATTCTCGTGATCAACAAGGTCGACCGTTCCGACGCCCGGATCGCCGAGGTCGTCGACGAGACCTACGAGCTCTTCCTCGACCTCGACGCGGACGAGGAGCAGATCGACTTCCCGATCGTCTACTGCAACGCCAAGGCCGGCCGCGCCTCGACGACCCGCCCGGCCGATGGGTCGAGCCCCGACTCGCCGGACCTCAAGCCGCTGTTCGATGTGCTGCTCGAGACCATCCCGGCGCCGTCGTTCGACCCGGAAGCGCCACTACAGGCGTTGGTCACCAACCTCGACGCCTCCCCGTACCTGGGCCGCCTCGCGCTGTGCCGGGTGCACAACGGCACGATCCGTCGCGGCCAGGCGGCGATGCTCTGCCGCGCCGACGGCACCCAGGCCCGCGTCAAGATCAGCGAAATGCTGATCACCCAGGCGCTCGACCGGGTGCCCGCGGAGGAGGCCGGGCCGGGCGACATCATCGCCATCGCCGGCATCCCGGACATCACCATCGGCGAGACCCTGGCCGACGTCGAGGACCCGCGCCCGCTGCCGGTGATCACCGTCGACGAGCCGTCGATCAGCATGACGATCGGCATCAACACCTCGCCGCTGGCCGGCCGCTCCGGCAAGAAGCTCACCGCCCGGCTGGTGAAGAACCGCCTCGACGCCGAGCTCGTCGGCAACGTGTCGATCCGCGTGCTGCCGACCGAGCGGCCCGACACCTGGGAGGTCCAGGGCCGCGGTGAGCTGCAGCTCGCCGTCCTCGTCGAGCTCATGCGCCGCGAGGAGTTCGAGCTGACGGTCGGCAAGCCGCAGGTCGTCACCCGCGAGATCGACGGGAAGGTGCACGAGCCCGTCGAGCGCCTCACCATCGACGCGCCCGAGGAGTTCCTCGGCACCCTCACCCAGCTCCTCGCGCTGCGCAAGGGCCGGGTCGAACAGATGATCAACCACGGGACCGGCTGGATCCGGCTTGAGTACCTGGTCCCGGCCCGCGGGTTGATCGGGTTCCGCACCGAGTTCCTCACCGAGACCCGCGGCACCGGCCTGCTGCACCACGTCTTCGAGGGCTACGAGCCCTGGTTCGGCGAGCTGCGCACCCGCTCCACCGGCTCGATGGTCGCCGACCGCTCCGGCCCGACCACCGCGTATGCGCTGTTCAACCTGCAGGAGCGCGGCACGATGTTCGTCGGGCCGACGATCGAGGTCTACGAAGGCATGATCGTGGGTGAGAACTCCCGGGCGGACGACATGGACGTCAACCCCACGAAGGAGAAGAAGCTCACGAACATGCGCTCGTCCACCGGCGACGAGCTGGTCCGGCTCACCCCGCACCGGGTCCTGACCCTGGAGCAGGCGCTGGAGTTCTGCCGCGAGGACGAGTGCGTCGAGGTCACGCCGGGCTTCGTCCGGATCCGCAAGGTCGCGCTGTCCGCCGGGGAGCGCGAGAAGCTGCGCTCGCGGCGCCGCTGAGCCGCTCCGCCCGTTCGTCCCGGCCCCCGGTCACCGCCGGGGGCCGGGACCTCCGGCGCGATTGTTGTCGGTGGCGGGTCATAGGGTCACGAACATGACGCCCGATGCCGTGCGGCCGACCCCGGCCCACCGCCCGCCGGCCACCCGCCGGCTGATGTTCGTCCACGCGCATCCCGATGACGAGGTCATCTCGACCGGGGTGGCGATCGCCTCCTACGCCGCCGCCCCGGACACCTCCGTCACCCTCGTGACCTGCACGTTGGGTGAGGAGGGCGAGGTGCTCGTCCCGGAGCTCGAGAACCTGCGGGCCGAGCTCGGCGACCAGCTCGGTGGCTACCGGATCGGCGAGCTCGCCGGCTCCTGCGCCGCGCTCGGCGTCACCGACCACCGTTTCCTCGGCGGCCCCGGGCGCTTCCGCGACAGTGGGATGATGGGCACCCCGGCCAACGACCACCCGCGCGCCCTGTGGCGGGCCGATCTCGACGAGGCCACCGCCGAGCTGGTCCGGATCGTCCGTGACGTCCGGCCGCACGTGCTGGTCAGCTACGACTCGTTCGGCGGCTACGGCCATCCCGACCACATCCGCGCCCACGATCTCACCGCCCGCGCGTTCACCGACGCCGCCGATCCCGCCTTCGGCCCCGACACGGGCGCCCCCTGGCAGGTGTCCAAGCGGTACGAGACCGCCCTGGCGCGAGCCTGGGCCTTGGAGGGCTTCGAGCACTTCCGCGGGTCGGACGCCCCGAACAACCCCTTCGCCGGGCTCGACAGTCTCGACGACTTCCCGGTGCGGCTCACGGACGACGCCACGCTCACCACCGAGATCGTCGCGCCGGAGTACGTCGACGCGAAGATCGCGGCGATGCGGGCGCACCGTACCCAGATGGCCGTCGACGGCTTCTTCTTCGCCCTCGCCGACGGCATCGGCCAGCGGGCGTGGGGCGCGGAGCACTTCGTGCTCGCCGCGGGCACCCGCGGCCCCGGCGCCGGTACCGACGGGCGGGAGACCGACTTCTTCGCCGGCGTGCGCCTCTGAGCGCGCCCACGTGCACGGAGCGAGGCTCGGGTGGGCCATCGTGGCGGGACGGGGAATCGACGCGGCGGGCCAGCCGTTTGTAACGCTGTAATCCCCGCAAGGGAGGGTGCGGTCCGGGAGGTCGGATGCACGTCAGCAACAGCGGACACAACCCCATCGATCCCACCGATCCCAACCAGCCCACCGAGCCGGTCGAGCCGGTGCCCGGCCCCGCCGCCGAGACGCCGCTCGACGCCTACTCGGCCGTCGTCACCCGGGTGGCCGCCCAGCTGATCCCGGCCGTGGCGAGCCTGCGGGTGCGGACCAGCCGCGGCGCCGGCGCCGGCTCGGCCGTGGTCTTCACCGACGACGGTTTCCTGCTCACCTCGGCGCATGTCGTCGAGGGCCACGCCGGTAACGTCGGCAGCCCGGTCGGGCTCGCCGAGTTCTCCGACGGCACCGAGCGCGAGTTCGACGTCGTCGGCGCCGACCCCCTGTCCGACCTGGCCGTTCTGCGGGCCCGCGGCGCGACCCCGCCGGCCGCTGTCCTCGGCGACGCGGCGGATCTGCGCGTCGGCCAGCTCGTCGTCGCGGTCGGTAACCCGCTGGGGCTCACTGGCAGCGTCACGGCCGGCGTCGTCAGCGCACTGGGCCGCTCGCTGCCGACCAGGTCCGGCTCGGCCGCGCGGGTGGTCGATGAGGTGATCCAGACCGACGCGGCGCTCAACCCGGGCAACTCCGGCGGCGCCCTCGCCACCGCCGACTCCCGGGTGGTGGGGGTGAACACCGCCGTCGCCGGGGTCGGCCTGGGCCTCGCGGTCCCCATCAACGCGACCACCCGGAAGATCCTGGCGGCGCTGATGCGGGACGGCCGGGTCCGCCGCGCCTACCTCGGGG
>NZ_JALKFU020000141.1 GCF_023242965.2 Frankia sp. AgKG'84/4 | reverse complement strand
GCGCAACCGCCGGCTCGCGGGCGGCCCACCGGCGCGGACGCCGACGCCGATGGCGGGATCGGCCGCGTCGCCGCCGCGGCCGATCCGGGTGAGTCACGAGTGTGACCTATGTGGGATCCAATCGACCCTCTTCGGTGCTCACCCGCGCTGGTACGGTTCGGTTCGCCGGGCGAAAGGGTAGTGCGACAGGCGGCGGCGATGCAACCGGCGGAGACGGGCACGCGACGCGTGTGACAACACCCTGCGGATCACAATAAGGAGACTGGTGTGGCAACTCCCGTATCCGAAAGCGCGGTCGGGACGGCTGATCTGAAGACGGTCCGCGAACTCGCGGCCCAGCTGCGCGTCGACTCGGTGCGCAGCAGCACGTCGGCTGGCTCCGGACATCCCACTTCATCGATGTCCGCGGCGGACGTGCTGGCCGTGCTGGTCGCGCGGCACCTGCGCTATGACTGGGACAATCCCGAGGACCCGGCGAACGACCACCTCATCTTCTCGAAGGGGCATGCCTCCCCGCTGCTCTACTCGGTCTACAAGGCCGTCGGGGTCGTCAGCGACCACGAGCTGATGAACGGCTACCGCCGGTTCGGCGAGCGCCTGCAGGGGCACCCGACCCCGATCCTGCCGTGGGTCGACGTCGCCACCGGCTCGCTCGGCCAGGGCCTACCGGACGCCGTCGGCGTCGCGATCGCCGGCAAGTACCTCGACAAGTCGCCGTATCGCGTCTGGGTGCTGTGCGGCGACAGTGAGATGGCCGAGGGCTCGATCTGGGAGGCCCTCGACAAGGCCGCCTACTACAAGCTGTCGAACCTCGTCGCGATCGTCGACGTCAACCGGCTCGGCCAGCGCGGACCGACCGAGTTCGGCTGGGACATGGACCGCTACGCCAAGCGAGTCGAGGCGTTCGGTGCCCGTGCGGTCGTCATCGACGGCCACGACGTGGACGCCATCGATGCCGCCCTCGCCGACGCCGAGGACGCCTCCCGCCCGACGGTCATCCTCGCTCGCACCCGTAAGGGCGAGGGCTTCTCGGAGATCGCCGACCACGAAGGCTGGCACGGCAAGCCGCTGCCCGCCGACATGGCCGAGCGCGCCATCGCCGAGCTCGGCGGTGAGCGTGACCTTCGCGTGCGCGGCCCGGTCCCGGCGGCGGACCAGCCCAGGCCGGAGCCGATCCAGCGCCCCGCGATCACCCTGCCCCGCTACGAGCTGGGCGCCAAGGTGGCCACCCGGCGGGCCTACGGGCAGGCGCTCGCGGCGCTCGGCGCCCGTACCGACGTCGTCGCCCTGGACGCCGAGGTCAGCAACTCGACGTACGCCGAGGACTTCGCCAAGGCCTACCCGGACCGCTTCTTCGAGATCTTCATCGCCGAGCAGCAGCTCGTCGCCACGGCCGTCGGGCTGTCGGTGCGCGGCTACGTGCCGTTCGCGTCGACATTCGCGGCGTTCTTCTCCCGGGCCTACGACTTCATCCGGATGGCCGCGATCTCCCAGGTCGACATCCGGCTGGCCGGCAGCCACGCCGGCGTGGAGATCGGTGCGGACGGCCCGTCGCAGATGGCGCTGGAGGACCTCGCGATGATGCGGGCCGTCGGCGGTTCCACGGTGCTGTACCCGAGCGACGCGACGTCCGCCGCGGCGCTCCTCGAGGCGATGGCCGACCTGTCCGGTGTGAGTTATATGCGCACGACCCGCGGTGCCTACCCGGTTCTCTACGGCCCGGACGAGCCGTTCGCGCCCGGCGGGTCGAAGGTGCTGCGCCGTTCGGATGGCGACACCGTCACGCTCATCGGTGCCGGTGTGACCCTGCACGAATCCCTGGCCGCGGCCGACACGCTGGCCGCCGAGGGAGTCGCCGCACGGGTGATCGACCTCTACTCGGTCAAGCCGGTGGACGCCGCGACCCTGCTGGAGGCCGCCCGGGCCACCGGCGGGAAGATCGTCGTGACGGAGGACCACTACCCCGAGGGCGGGCTCGCCGGCGCGGTGCTCTCCGCGCTCGACGACAGCGGCCTTGCGCTGAACGTCCGCCACCTCGCGGTGCGGTCGCTGCCTGGTTCCGGCACGCCGACCGAGCTGCTCGACGCCGCCGGCATCTCGGCGAAGCACATCGTCGACGCCGCGCGCGACCTGCTGCGCTGAGCGCGGCGGGACAGCACGCCTGACAGACCAGGAGGGGCCGGGGAGCGGATGCTCCCCGGCCCCTCCTGGCGTTCGGTGCGGATGGTGCTCTGTGACGCGATGGTGCTCTGTGACGCGGATGGTGCTCTGTGACGCGATGGTGCTGTAACCCGGATGGGTGCTCTCTGGTGAACGCGCTGTGGCGGGGTGCTGCCCAGCGGCGGGAGAATGCGCTCGTGCGGGGTGGTGCTCTGTAGCGGGGTGGTGCTCTGTAGCAGGGTGGTTCAGTGCCGGCCACCGTGTCCCGCCGGTGGCCGGGCGGCTGAGCGGGTCAGTCGTCGCCCGCGGGAGACGGCGCTCCACCGAAGGTCATGTCGACCAGGGTGAGGTAGAGCCGGTCCGGTCGGGGCAGGAACTGGATCTTCGACAGCGCCTGGTCCTGACCGGCCGACTCGACCACGAACTCGCCGTAGCCGAGCAGGCGACCGAGGGGATCTCGGTTGTAGGTCAGGTCCGTGATCTTCGACAGCGGCATCGTCTGGACCTTCCGGAAGAAGATCCCGGACACCTTCAGCAGCCGCTTGTCGGTGATCATCAGATGATCGAACTGCCAGTCCGCGACCTTCCAGAGCATCCGGAGGATCATGACGAGCGCGAAGTACCACAGCAGCGTGTTGATGAAGCCCGCGTCAACGTCCTGGGCGGCGAACAGGATGTTCGCCACCAAGGCGAGCAGCACGGCACCCAGCGTCTGCAGGAACACGGGTAGCAGGACGGCCCAGTGCAGCCGCACCATCATCACCAGGCGCTCCTGGGATGCCAGGTACTTGGCGTCGCGCTGCGCCGGATCCGGAAGCTGGAGTCTCACCACTCTGGCAGTGTCCCAGACATCCGGGCCGCCCGGACAGGGATCACAATGCGGTGTCGGTGACGAACTGGGACACGCCATCGGCCCAGGACTGCAACCATCCAAACACGCGGTCGATGATGCTGGCCGCACTGTTGGGTGCGGTTACCACGAAGAAGATGACGAACGCGATCGCGCCATACTTGATGATCTTGTCCACGGCGGGCCTCCGGGCCGATTGGTGAGGGGTGCGCACAAAGTATCGTCGCTGCGATCCGCCGAGGTCCCCGAATCGCGCCGATACGCTCAAGCTCGTGGTCGCTGAGTGGTATGACGCCTTGGACATCGTCCGTCGGGTTGATGAACGTCCGAAGGCTACACCGCAGTCGCGCAGCCCGTTTGCCCGGGATCGAGCGCGGGTGCTGCACTCCAGCGCGTTGCGTCGGCTTGCCGGAAAGACGCAGGTCGTGGGCCCGCTCGACGACGACTTCCCGCGTACGCGGCTGACGCACTCGCTGGAGACGGCGCAGGTCGGGCGGGAGCTGGCCGCGGAGCTCGGGGCCGACCCCGACCTCGTCGACGCGGCGTGCCTCGCCCATGACCTGGGCCATCCCCCTTTTGGGCATAACGGTGAGCAGGCGCTGGACACGGCAGCCGCCGCGTGCGGCGGTTTCGAGGGAAACGCCCAGAGCCTGCGCGAGCTGACGAGACTGGAAACCAAGATCGTCGACGTCGACGGGAGCAGCGCGGGGCTCAACCTGACCCGCGCGACCCTCGACGCGGCGACCAAGTACCCCTGGGCCCGCGGCCGCGGGCCCGACCCGGCCACCTCGAAGTACGGCGCCTACCTCGACGACCTGCCCGTCCTCGCCTGGCTGCGGGCGGACGCGCCACCCGGGCGGCGCTGCTTCGAGGCGCAGATCATGAACTGGGCCGACGACGTCGCCTACTCGGTCCACGACCTGGAGGACGGCGTCGTCGCCGGACACATCGAACTGGCCGCCCTCGACGACCCGGGCCACCGCGAGGACCTGGCCGCCGCGACGGCGCTGCGGTTCCCGGAATCCTCCGCCGCGGCGGTCGCCGCCGCCCTGGACGCCCTGCGCGCCCAGCCCTGGTGGATTCGCTCGGAGATCACCTCCGCACGCGGCCAGGCGGCGCTGCGGGCGATGACGAGCGAACTCATCGCCAGGTTCTCCCGGGCCGCCGTGCGCGCCACCCGCGAGCGTCACCCGACCGGCCCGACGCGGCGCTACGGCGCGGACCTGGCGGTGGATCCGGCCACCGTGGCCGAGTGCGCGGCGCTGAAGGGCGTCACCGCCTGGTACGTCATGGAGCGACCGGGGGCACGGGCGCGCCAGGCCCGCCAGCGGGAGGTCATCGGCGAGCTCGTGGAACTGGTCCTGCGCGGTGCGCCCCGGGCCCTGGACCCGTCGCTGCGGACGGCCTTCGCCGCCGCGGCGGACGACGCTGGCCGGCTACGAGTGGTCATTGACCAGGTCGCCCGGTTGACCGACGCCAGCGCTGAGCGGCGCCACGCCACACTGCGTGGTCGGCCGTTGCCCCGGGTCCTGTGACGATCCCGTGACGGTTCGCGCCCTGGCGACTGCCGCCCCGGCGACGCGGTGGGAGTCGAAAGGTTGCGTCGCGTTCCGGCGTCGGTGTGCCCCCGCCTCCCCCGCCCGGGGGAGGCCCGCGTCCCTGGGTCCGGGCGGCTTCGCGGCCCCGTGCGCGACGCTGCCGAACCGGACGGGATCGCAGGTCGCGGCCGGTGTCCCCAACATTCCCGTGGCATGATCCGTACTGTCGCGCTTACGACACGTACCATCGCACCGGTAGGACCGATGTGCGGGGCGCCATGTGCGTGGCCGCCGACCTCGGTCGGGGGTTCCGGCGGCAGCGTTCCGAAGATCGGTCAAGTGGGTATGACCTGGCACACGACTGGTGGGCGATCTGCCCCGGGTGAGGTACCTCGCCCGGCACGGACGAGGGGAGGGGCGGATGGCCGGACGCATCCGTGACGCCGATGTCGCCCTGGTCCGGGAGCGCTCGCCGATTGCGGACGTCGTCTCCGAACACGTCCAGCTTCGTCCCGCCGGGCGCAACGAGCTGGTCGGGCTGTGCCCGTTCCACGAGGAGAAGTCACCTTCCTTCTACGTCAACGTCGCCACCGGCCTGTTCCACTGCTTCGGCTGTCAGCAGGGCGGCGACGTCTACTCCTTCGTCCGGGAGATCGACGGGCTGAGCTTCCGGGAGGCCGCCGAGCGGCTGTCCCGCCGGGCTGGCGTCACGTTGACCTTCGAGGGCGGCGGTACCACCGACCGCACCGTCAGCAGCCAGCGCCAGCGGCTGCTCGAGGCGCACCGGATCGCGGCCGAGTTCTACGCCGAGCAGCTCACCAGCCATCCCGACGCCCGAGCCGGCTGGGATTTCCTGACCGCCCGCGGGTTCGACCTGGAGGCCGCCCGGCGCTTCGGCGTCGGCTACGCGCCGACCGGCTGGGACGCGCTGACCCGCCAGCTGCTGGCCCGCCGCTTCACCGGCGAGGAACTGGTGCTCGGCGGGCTGTCGAAGCAGGGCTCCCGGGGTGGCCTGATCGACCGGTTCCACCACCGTCTCATGTGGCCGATCCGGGACCTGGCCGGCGAGGTCGTCGGTTTCGGCGGACGCCTGCTCGCCGCCGACGGAACGCCCAACGCGGGCCCGAAGTACCTCAACTCGCCCGAGACGCCGCTGTTCAAGAAGGCGACCCTGCTCTACGGTGCCGAGCTGGCTCGCCGTGACATCGCCCGGCGTTACCAGGTCGTCGTGGTCGAAGGTTATACCGACGTCATGGCCTGCCACCTGGCCGGCGTGACCACCGCCGTGGCCACCTGTGGCACCGCCTTCGGTCCCGAGCACGTCGGCGTCGTGCGCCGGCTACTGATGGACTCGGACGAGCGGCGCGGGGAGGTCATCTTCACCTTCGATGGTGACGCCGCCGGGCAGAAGGCGGCCATGCGCGCCTTCGAGCACGAGGAGCGCTTCGCCACGCAGACCTTCGTCGCGGTCGAGCCCGCCGGTCTTGATCCCTGCGAGCTGTGGATGCGCGGCGGCGACACGGCCGTGCGTGACCTCGTCGCCCGCCGCGTCCCGCTGGTGGAGTTCGCCCTGCGCGGCGTGCTCGGCCGGTATGACCTCGACACCACCGAGGGCCGGCTCGCGGCACTGGACGCGGCCGCCCCGCTGGTCGGCCGGATCAAGGACGCCGGCCTGCGGCAGCGCTACGCCGTGAATCTGGACCGCTGGCTCGGTTTCCTCGACGAGAAGTTCGTCGCGGCACGGGTCGCGGAGCACCGGGACCGCCCGGCCGCGGGCACCGCCGCCGTCGCCTCCGCGTTCGGCCCGCGTCGCGCCGGTACCGTCGACCCGGTCGCCGTGGTCGAGCGGGAGGCACTCAAGCTCGCCGTCCAGTTTCCGGGACTTGCTGGTCCGATGTTCGACACGCTGGCCCCGGAGATGTTCACTGTTCCCGCGCACCGCACGGTCCGCGAGCTGATCGCGCGTCTCGGCGGTGCCAGCGGGGGTCTGGCGAGGGCCGGCGGCCTGGCCGCCTGGGTGGCCGAGGTGTCGGCGGCGGCGACGGAGGAGGAGCTGCGCCGCTTCGTCACCGCCCTGGCCGTGGAAAGGGTGTTGTGCGATCGCGATGTTGATGATCGTTATGTCGACGAGCAGATGTCACGCATACAGGAGTTGCATGTGACACGTCGGATCACCGACCTGAAGTCGCGGGTGCAGCGGCTCAACCCGGTGGCCGACGCCGAGGCCTTCAACCGTGCCTACGGTGAGCTGATCGCTTTGGAACAGCACAAGCGTCAACTCCGGGAGCGGGGCGTAGGTGCCGCGTAACCAGGGTCGATCCCGAGAAGGAAGTGACGAGATTCCGCCCATGAGTCCTACCGTCCTACCCCGCGAAGCCCAGGTGGACGAGGTCAAGGACCTCATCACCAGGGGCAAGGAGATCGGTTTCCTCACCACCGAGGACGTCTCGGTCGCCATTCAGGCGGCGGAGCTGCCCCCGGAGCAGGCCGAGACGGTCCTGCAGGTGCTCAATGATGAGGGCATCGAGGTGCTGGAGGCGGGGGGTGAAAGCCCCGACGAGGCAGATCTCCTCGCCCGGCGCCGCCGCGAGGAGGAGGAGCTTGCGCTCAAGGCGCCGACCTCCGACCCGGTACGTATGTACCTCAAGGAGATCGGTAAGGTCCCGCTGCTCACCGCGGAGGAGGAGGTCGACCTCGCCAAGCGGATCGAGGCCGGTCTGTTCGCCTCCGAGAAGCTCGCGGTGGCGACGAAGAAGACCTCCCCGCAGATGCGGCGGGATCTCGAAGCGATCGAGCGCGACGGTCAGATCGCCAAGCGCAAGCTGGTCGAGGCCAACCTGCGCCTGGTCGTCTCGATCGCGAAGCGCTACGTCGGCCGCGGCATGCTGTTCCTGGACCTCATCCAGGAGGGCAACCTCGGTCTGATCCGCGCGGTCGAGAAGTTCGACTACACCAAGGGCTACAAGTTCTCGACCTACGCCACGTGGTGGATCCGGCAGGCGATCACCCGCGCCATCGCCGACCAGGCGCGCACGATCCGCATCCCCGTGCACATGGTCGAGACGATCAACAAGCTGATCCGCATCCAGCGCCAGCTCCTGCAGGACCTCGGCCGTGAGCCGAGCCCGGAGGAGATCGCCAAGGAGATGGATCTGACTCCGGACAAGGTCCGGGAGATCCTCAAGGTCTCCCAGGAGCCGGTCTCGCTGGAGACGCCGATCGGTGAGGAGGAGGACTCGCACCTCGGTGACTTCATCGAGGACTGCGACGCGGTCGTCCCCGTCGACGCGGCGAGCTTCATCCTCCTGCAGGAGCAGCTCGACTCGGTGCTGCACACCCTCTCCGACCGGGAGAAGAAGGTCATCCAGCTCCGCTTCGGCCTCACGGACGGTCACCCGCGGACGCTGGAGGAAGTCGGACGAGAGTTCGGCGTCACCCGGGAGCGGATTCGGCAGATCGAGTCCAAGACCCTGTCGAAGCTGCGCCACCCGTCCCGATCGCAGAAGCTGCGCGACTACCTGGAATAGAAGAGCCGGCGCGACCACCCTGGTCGTTGACCCTGGGTGTTCGTATTCATACTCTTGGTTAATGCTGGGCCTCCTCGCCTTCGATCTCTGTGGTTGATCGAAGGGTGCCGGTCCGGCGCGCGGCGACACGTTCGGTGTCGCCCGCGGTCGAGAGGATGGCGGGCATGGCTGGCAGGGGATCCACCGTCGAGCGTCGGTTCCGATCCCTGGCGGGGTTCGCGATGGCCGCGGCCGGCGCGCAGAACTTCCTCGGCGCCCGGTGGGTGCCGGCGGTACTCGCCGTGACCCCGGCCCGGCGCCGTCCCCAGATGGCGCTGCGCCTGCTTGCCCTGAGTCCGCACTATTTCCAGCCGGGTGAGCACGACCGCGACGCGGCGGCCGAGCGCAACCGGCGTTCTCGGCAGACGCTCGCCCAGGATCTTCTCGGGCGATACCTGCGTGCGGACGACGACGTCCTCGACGTGGGCTGCGGCCCCGGCTACCTGGCCGCCGCCGTGGCGCCGCGCGTCCACGCGGTGACCGCCGTCGATGTGTCTCGGGGTGTGCTGGCCTGCGCGCGGGTGCTGAACCCGGCACCAAACCTGGAGTACCTCACCGTCGAGGAGTTCCGCCGCACCGGTCGGGACGTCGACGTCGTCTACTCCATCGCCGTCGTGCAGCATCTCACCGACGAGGTGTTCGCGCGGGCGCTGCGTGACTGGCACGCGGCGTTGCGGCCGGGCGGGCGGCTGCTCGTCCATGTGGTCGTCGATGACCCGGCCTGGCGCACCGAGGCGCAGTGGCGCGCCGAGCGCGGGCTCGCCGGCCGAGCGAAGATGCGCTTCGCGCTGAACTGCTTCGGCCGCAGCAGCGAGCAGGTCCGCCGGCTCGCCACCGACGCCGGCTTCGGCGAGCTCGATCTGGCTCCGCTGTCCGCGATGGTCGACGTCGATGACGATGTGGTCGGCCAGCACCTGCTCGTGGGCCGCCGGCTCGATGTGGCAGCGGCGGCCCCGACGCCCTCACGCGGCCTTGCCGTCGGCGCGCCCGTCCAGCCGCGACCGGTTGGCCGTCTCGCCTCGGAAGAGGCCGGGGCCGGCCCTGCCGCTTATGATCAGACAGCTTATGATCATGTTGACCTCGACCACGTGGGACTGGAGCGGGTTGGTCCGGACCCGGCCGTGCGGTCGGCGGACGCCGAGCGCGCGCGCTGACACCCGTCCGCTGCCCCGCCCGAGTGCACGGCGGCTCGGCCTCGGGTGAATCTTCACCTCACCCAGCCGAAGATCCATCAAAGTCGCCTAGCGGCCGACGCCGAGCAGAAGATCGAAGTAGGGGCCGCGGGCGAACAGGCCGCTCTGGTCCGCCTTGAGATCCATCGCCAGCGCGCCGTGCAGCGCGGCGGCGATCTCCGCGGCGTTCTCCCGCTGGTAGCCAGCGAGCGCCGGCCCGGCGATCTCGCGGTTGTGGGGGCTGTCCAGCGCGACCACGGGCACGCCCATCATCCGGCCCTCGGCCAGCGGATAGCCGAAGGACTCCAGTACCGATGGGAAGTAGATCGCGTCGCAGCGAGCCATCAGCCCGGCGACGGTGGACGGGAGATGCCGGCCGCCGATGAGCCGCAGGCGGGGATGGCGCGCCACCGCCGGGTCCTCGATCTGCTCGGCGCTGCCGGTGACGGTCAGGGTGGCGTCGATGTGGTGCGGCGGGGCGGCGAGGATGTCCAACGCGGCGAGTCCCGCCCGTAGCCGCCCGGTCATCTGCTTCTGCGGCAGGATGATCAGCGGGCAGAGGAAGTCGACGACCCGCGGGCCGTCGCCCCGTTCCCGGCGTTCGTCGGCGCGGGCCGCGAGCACCGCCGGGTCCGGCGGGGTCACCGGGTTGAACGCCACGACCACCCGGTCGCGCAGTGCCGGGGCGACGCGGCACACCCGCTCGGCCATGCTCGTTGAGGGGACGAACAGGCGGTCGGCCCGGCGCATCGCCGACCACACCACCGGGACCTGCGCGTGCACGGCGGGACTGATCCGTCGGCCGAGCTCGCGGGCCTCGTCCCAGCCGAGGAACTGCTGGGCGCCGTGCAGCAGGACGTTGCGCTCCCGGCCGGCGGTCACGAACGAGACGCTGTTCAACGCCAGGGCCAGGGTCCGCTCGCGCCGACGGTCATCGGCGAACTCCCGGCGCAGCAGCCAGGTCAGCGTCAGCGGCCGGTCGCGGCCGATCACCCGCGGTCGCGGGCGGTCCAGGTCCCGTAGGTAGAGATCGAACTCGTCCAGCAGGCGTTTGGCGCCGCCGACGCGCGCACCGGCGCAGTCGACGAGAACGCCGCCCTCGTTCGTCCTGGAACTGTTCGTCCTGGGGGCGGCTGTGCCGGGGTCGGGGGTCACGGCGTCGGCGAGGGGTCGGCGGCCACACGGGAGCGGCCGCGGGCGGCGGGCGGCGCCGGCCTGGGAACCGGGAGCTCGGCGGGGCCGGTGG
>NZ_JALKFU020000140.1 GCF_023242965.2 Frankia sp. AgKG'84/4 | reverse complement strand
CCGACAGCCTGCGCGTGAGCGGCACGCTGGCGCCGTTGCTGGCGAGCCTGCACGCCGCCGGCGCGGCGCAGGTCGAACTGCTCGGCGGCTACCTGGCCCAGGCTGGCGGCGCCGGTTCCGGCGGGGTGAGCGGATGACCGTCGCCGGCCCAGCGGGAAGCGCCCTCGCCAGCGGTTCCGATGTTGTGGGTGACGGGCAGACCACCGCTGTCGGGGTGCTGAGCACCATGGTGGCGGCCTGCCACGCCGCGATCTACGTCGCCTCGACCGTCGGCGGCGCGCTCGCCCCGCTCGGTGCGCCCGCCGCCGTGGCCCGCCAGCTCGCCCATGACGCGTGGATCGCCCACCAGCGGCTGCGCGACGACCTCCTCGTCGCAATCCAGGCTCGCGGCGCCAGCGCGCCACCCGCGCAGGCGGCCTACCGGATCCCCGCCGCGCCGATCACCGTGCCGACGGCCCTGCTCCTGCTCGCGCAGGTCGAGGACTCTGCTGCCGCCGCCGCGCACGATGCCACCGCCGGGCTCACCGCCGACACCCGCCGGCTCGCTGTCGACGCGCTCGGCGGCATGGCGATCCGCGCCCAACGAGCCCGCCTGGCCGCCGGCCTGCCACCGGCGACGGCGACCCGCGCGCTGCCGGGTACCTGAGGCCCCGACGACTCAGCGGGTGGTCCACGCTCCAGGGTCGTTGCTGAGGATCGTGACGTGCTCCGGAAGACGGCCACTCGCCACCTCCGCGAGGGTCACGTTCTCCAGCACACGCCGCAGGTTCACCCGCACGGCGATCCACACGTCCTGCAGGTTCTTGGCCGCACCCTCGTAGTTCGCCTCCTCCGGGCGCCGGCCGCGGACGCTGGCGAGCGGCCCGTCGGTCACCCGGATCACCGCGGCCACGGTGATCTCTTCCGCGGGGCGCCCCAGCTGGTAGCCGCCGTCGGCGCCGCGCCGGCTCTGCACGAGCCCGGCGCGGCGAAGGTCGGTCAGGATGTTCTCGAGGAACCGCAGCGGAAGGTCCTGGGCCACGGCGAGCGCCTCGCCCTTCACCAGCTGACCGTCGCTCGCCGCCAATGTCAGGAGTGCGCGCAGCGCATAGTCGGCGCGAGCGGAGATCTGCATGGAGCCATTCTGCCGCCCGCCGCCGATCGGCGCGTTCACCAGGTCCGCGACGCCTCGGACGGCCTCGTCGCGCCGCCCGGATCGCTCACCCCGGCCCGGAGCCGCCATCTGCGCCAGAACCTCCGGCGCCGCCGGTGAAATCAAGGTCCCCGCCGACGGATCCGATGTCCACCGACGCCGGGCCGCCGGCACGCGAGCGACCCCGGGCCGCGCGCACCGCGGTGGTGCCCTCCGCGATGAGGCCGCGACGCTGCCTCATCCGCTGGTCGGCGGCATTGAAGACGGCGTCCACGACGACCCCGACGATGAAGATGGTGATCATCGAGGCCATCACGCCGACCGTGTCGTTCAGGTCCCGGGAGTTCTGTAGGTCGGCGCCGGCCGAGGGATGTCCAGGGACGATCACCAGCAGCTCGCCGGCCATCAGACTGCGCCACGCGAACGCCCAGCCCTGCTTAAGCCCGGCGAGCACCGAGGGCAGCGCCGCCGGCGTGACCACGTACCGGTACAGGGAGAACCCGTTGGCGCCCATACTGCGACCGACCCGCACCAGCAGGGGCGGCACGTAGTCGACGCCGTAGATCACACCGTTCGCAATCGAGGGAGCGGCTCCCAGAACCACGACGAACAGGATCGCGGACTCGCTGAGCTGGAACAGCAGGATCGCCAAGGGGAACCAGATGATCGAGGGCATGGTCTGCAGCGAGGTGATGAAGGACCCCACGGCCGTGCGCAGGATCGCGAACCGCGAGACCGCGACGCCGACGACGCTGCCGATCACCACGGCGAGCGCATACCCCTTCAGCGCCCGCACGAGGGTGCGAGCCAGCCCCTCCCAGAAGTGGCTGGTGCCGACGCGGTGGACAAACTCGGTCAGCGCCTTGTCCGGGCCGGGGAGCACGTAGGAGGGCTTCCAGCCGCTCCAGACGACGAGCTGCCACAGCAGCAGGAACAGCGCGAGGGCGCCCAGTTTGGGCCAGGTCGCCGACCAGGCCCGGACGGCCAGGGGGCGCCGCGCAACGGTGGGGATGTCGAGCGCGTCCAGCCCGGCCAGCGTCGGGTCGACGTCGGGCACGGCCAGGTCCTTCGCCCGGGATCGGCTGGCGACCTCGGTCTCAGTGGCCATGGCGGCCCACCTCCTCACGCAGACGTGTGGTCACCTTGGTGGCAAGTTCGGCGACGCGGGTGGAGTCGATGCGCCGCGGCCGGTCGATGTCGACATCGAAGACCTCGGCGACGCGGCCCGGCCGGGACGACAGCAGCACGATGCGGTCGCCGAGGCGCACCGCCTCGCGCACGTCGTGGGTGACGAAGATGACCGTGACGCCGGTCTCCCGCCAGATCCGCTCGAGCTCGTCGTGCAGCAGGTCGCGGGTCATCGCATCGAGGGCGCCGAACGGCTCGTCCATGCAGAGGATGTCGGCCTCCTGCGCGAACGCCCGGGCGAGACTCACCCGCTGGCGCATGCCGCCGGACAGCTCGTGCGGACGCCGGTCCGCCATGCCGGCCAGACGGACCATCGCGAGCAGTTCCTCGACCCGCTGGCGGCGCTGCGCCTGGCGGACCTTGCGCAGCCGCAGCGGTACCTCGATGTTGCCGCCCGCGGTCAGCCAGGGAAGCAGCGCGGAGTCCTGGAACATCATCCCGACGCGGCGACCGGTGGTGTCCACCGTTCCGCTGCTCGGCGCGTCGAGACCGGCAATCAGACTGAGCAGAGTCGACTTGCCACATCCCGACGCGCCGAGCAGACAGAGGAACTCCCCGGACCGGACCTTGAGTGAGACGTCGTCCAACGCATGGACGCGCGCGGCGCCGGAGCCGAAGAACCGGCTGACGCCGTCGATGCGCAGCGCGGTATCGGAGAGGACTGCGGTCATGGAGAGCTCCCCCGTCGCATGGCCTGGACGCGCCCCGCTGCGGCGGGGCGCGTCCAGTGGTGGGTCAGGAGTCGGAGACGGTCGGCTTGCCCTGCTTGGACAGGACGTCGTTGAGGATCGTCAGATCGAAGATCCCATCGAGCTTCGGGTTCTTGAGCAACCCGAGGTCCGACGCGTGCTGGGCGGACACCAACAGCGACTTGGCGATCGGGTCCGGCGTGAACGTCAGCGACTTCCACGACGAAGCCAGCACGCTGGCGCTCAGCGGCTTACCGGCAAGCTTGCCCAGCGCGGTGTTCGTGGCCGTCGCACCGGCGGCGCGGTCGGCGTTGAGGCCGTTGATCGACTCCACGTTTGCGGCGACGAGCCGCCGGACGATCTCCGGGTTCTTCTTGAGGTAGTCGGTGCGCACGATGAGCAGGGTCGTGACGAACTGGCCCTTGGTCTCGGGCCACTGGTCGGCCTCGTTCACCAGGACCTTGCCGCCGGCCTCGACGAGACGGGACGCCGTCGGCTCGGGCACCCAGGCGCCGTCGATGGCCTTGTTCTTGAAAGCGTCGACGGTGATGGCGTTGTCCTGCGGCTTGATGGAGACGTCGCCGCCGCCCTGGGTGTCGGTCTTGAGGCCGTTCTTCTTCAGGTAGTAGCGCAGCGCCACGTCCTGGGTGTTCGCCAGCCCCGGGGTGGCGATCGTCTTGCCCTTGAGCTGGGCGACTGAAGTGATCTCCGGTCGCACGACCAGCGAAGCGCCGCCGGAGGTGGCGCCGGAGATGATCCGGATCGCCTCGCCGTTGGACTTGATGAAGCTGTTGACGGCCGGGTTCGGGCCGATGTAGCCGGCGTCGATGGCGCCGGACAGGATCGCCTCGGCCTCCTGCGTGCCGGAGTTGAAGGTGGAGGGCTTGAGCGTGACGCCCGAACCGAGGTTCTTGGCGAAGATGCCCTTCTCCGTGCCGTAGAGCGCCGGCGCGTGGGTGAGGTTCGGAAAGTACCCGAGCCGCAGCGTTCCGCTGGCCTGGCCGGGCGTGGAGCTCACCGAGGAGCCGCCGTCACTGCCCGAGCTCGAGCAGCCGACCACCGCCAGGGCGAGTGCTCCCGCGGTGACCAGTGGCGTCAGCGCGCGCCACAATCTGCTCGGTCTCATGTAAACCCCCAGTTCACGTGCGTCAAAACCAACGCCACGCATGTCGATCGATGCCATCGGGATGGTAAGCATGCCAGATCGGCCAGATCCTGGCCATGCGCCGGCATCGACCTGACATGGTTCAGCAACAATTCACCGACGACATCACGACACAAGGGGCAAAAGGGACGTCAAGGCGCAGGTCAGCGGGGGTTCGGTCGCCGGCACAGTGCGCCGGCCAGGCGCTCAGCGGCCGCCTAGAACAGGATTGAGGCGAAGGTACCGACGCGGCGGAAGCCGACCCGCTCGTAGATCCGGCGGGCGGCGTGGTTGAAGTCGTTGACGTACAGGCTGACCTGCGGCGCGAGGGCCGCTCTGGCCAGCGCGACGACGCTCGCGGTGCCCGCGGCGCCGAGCCCGCGTCCGCGCAGGGCGGGATCGACCCAGACCCCCTGGATCTGGCAGACGTCAGCGGCGACCGCGCCGATCTCCGCCTTGAACAGCACCCGACCATCGGCGATGTGCGCGAACGAGCGCCGCTGCCCGATGAACTCGGCGATGCGGGCGCGGTAGAGGGTTCCACCATCGGCCACCACCGGCGACACACCGATCTCCTCGGTGAACATCGCGATGCACGCGGGCAGCAGCACGTCGAGCTCATCGGGCCGGACGGGCCGGACGAGCGGGTCGGGGGCGACCAGCGGCGGCCCGTCAATGACGAGCAGCGGCTGGTCGGCCCGGACTTCACGGGCCCGGCCCCAGGTGGGTTCGAGATAGCGCCACATCGTCATCACCGACGAGGAGACCCCGACGACGGACGAGCACCGGCGGCCCTGCCGGCGGGCCCGCTCGGCGAAGAGCCTCGCCGACGCGGGTCCCGCCGCCACGGGCCAGAGATTGGCGCCGGAGTAGCACAGCGCGGCCAGCCGGCCATCGACCGTATGGCCCCACATCTCGGCGCCCAGCCGCCACGGATCGAGCCCGGCGGCCTCGATCCGGGAGGCTACGAAGACGTCAGCGACGGGATTGCGGGCCAGCAGCTCGCGGACCGCGGGAAGGTCCCGATCGTCCAGCAGACGCGTCGGCGCGGAGCGCAGCGGCAGGCCCATCCGACTGGTGCCTAGCTGACGGTAACTGTGGGCTCGCCGGAGGGCGTGCCACCGTCCGTCATCTCCTCGGCGAGGCGCATGGCCTCCTCGATGAGGGTCTCCACGATCTGCGCCTCCGGCACCGTCTTGATCACCTGGCCGCGGACGAAGATCTGGCCCTTGCCGTTACCCGAGGCAACGCCGAGGTCGGCTTCCCGAGCCTCGCCGGGCCCGTTCACGACGCATCCCATCACGGCGACCCGCAACGGGACCTCCATGCCTTCGAGACCGGCGCTGACCTGGTTGGCGAGGGTGTAGACGTCAACCTGTGCCCGCCCGCAGGACGGGCAGGAGACGATTTCGAGCTTACGCTCCCGCAGTCCCAGGGACTCCAGGATCGCGGCGCCGACCTTGACCTCCTCGACCGGCGGTGCCGACAGCGAGACCCGGATGGTGTCGCCGATGCCCTCGGCGAGCAGCGCGCCGAAGGCGACCGAGGACTTCACGGTGCCCTGGAACGCCGGGCCGGCCTCGGTCACGCCGAGGTGGAGGGGGTAGTCACACGCCTGGGCGAGCAGGCGGTATGCCTGGATCATGACGACCGGGTCGTGGTGCTTCACCGAGATCTTGATGTCACGGAAGTCGTGCTCCTCGAACAGCGAGCACTCCCACAACGCCGACTCGGTGAGCGCCTCGGGCGTGGCCTTGCCGTACTTCTCGAGCAGGCGCTTGTCGAGCGAACCGGCGTTGACCCCGATCCGGATCGGGGTGCCGGCGGCCTTCGCCGCCCGGGCGATGTCGCCCACCTTGTCGTCGAACGCCTTGATGTTCCCCGGGTTCACCCGGACTGCGGCACACCCGGCGTCGATCGCCGCGAAGACGTACTTCGGCTGGAAGTGGATGTCCGCGATCACGGGGATCGGCGACTTGCGAGCGATCGCCGCGAGCGCGTCGGCGTCGTCCTGGCTCGGCACGGCCACCCGGACGATCTGGCACCCCGAGGCGGTGAGCTCGGCGATCTGCTGCAGGGTCGCGTTGACGTCCGAGGTCAACGTCGTGCACATCGACTGGACGGAGACCGGCGCGTCACCCCCGACCGGGACGGTGCCCACATTGATCTGCCGGCTCTTGCGCCGCGTTCCAAGCGGCCGGGCCGGAGCGGTTGGCATGCCCAGAGTAACGGTCACGTTGTCCTCACTGGCGAATCGGAAAAGGTTCGATGTGCGACTGATTCGGCCTGTCGGCTGCGGGACGCAGGGCAGTTACACGCACGTGACCCGCGCGGCACCGCACAGGTCACTCGTGCGGGATCACTGGTTCAGGCGGATGGGATTGACGATGTCTGCGGACAGAAGGAGCAGGCTGAACCCGAGCAGAACAGCAACCGTGGCGTACGTGGCTGGTAACAGCTTGGCGAAATCCACTTTTTGTACGGGTCCACGGTAACCTCGCAGCCTGCGCAGACCATGCCTGGCCTGTTCGAAGCCGAGGACGGCGATATGGCCACCGTCCAGCGGCAGCAGCGGCAGCAGGTTGAAGATGCCGACCGCGAGGTTGATGGCGGCGACCAGGACGAGGAACTGGCGAACCCGGTCGAGCGCGGAGGTATCCGGCGCGGAGGCGACGTCCCCGCCGATGCGGGCGGCGCCGACCACGCTGATGAAGCCCTCGGGATCACGGTCGTTACTGAAGATCTTACCGAGGTCGTCCAAGCGGTGGGTCAACGTGGTGTACATGCCGGTGAACCCGGACCCGATCACGCTGAAGGTCCGCGGAACGGCTTCGATCGGGTTGTACCGCACCGTCTCCAGGCCGGGACGGACGCCGAGCGCGCCGACCCGATCATTGCCGGCCTCGCCGGTCACCCGGTTGCGGCGGACCTCGACGAGATCGGGATGCAGCGTCAGGTCCTTGCCATCGCGGCGGACCACGAGCGTTGCCGGACCCGCGCCGTGCTCCCGCACCCGGCGGGTGAACTCCTGCCAGGAGCCCAGCGCGGCCCCGTCGAAGCTCACGATCCGGTCTCCGGCCCGCAGACCGGCCGCCGCCGCCGGCCCCGGCCCGGTGCAGCTGGCGGTCGTGGCCACGCAGCTCGTTGTGCCGATCTTCGACTCGCTGACCTGCGACAGCCCCAGGCCGACCAGAACTCCGTAGATCAGGACGATGGCGATGATGAAATGCACGAACGACCCGGCGGCCATGACGACGAGCCGAGCCCGCGCACGGGCGTTGTAGAACGCCCGCGGCTCATCCGCGGCGTCGATCTCCTCCAGCGGCGTCATTCCCTCGATCTTGACGAATCCGCCGGCGGGGATCAGCTTGATCCCGTATTCGGTCTCGCCGCGCTGGCGGGACCAGACCGTGGGACCGAAGCCCACGAAGAACTTCGACGCCTTCAGGCCGTAATGGCGGGCCGTGACGAAGTGACCGCCCTCGTGCGCCACCACGGACACGAGCAGCGCCGCGGCGAACGCCACGATCCCGAGAATCTCCATCAGGCGCGCCCCCGCCGCTGGCGGCAACACCGGGCCGCGACCACCCGGCTGGCCATGAGTGTGGGACGAATCACACCGTTTCCCGTTCACTCTCGCGCTGGATCAACCGCTGCGCCGCGGCCCGCGCGTCCCGCTCGGTGGCGAAGACCTCTTCGAGCGTGGGGTGATCGACGACTTGGTGTTCCGCGATGACCTCGGCCACCAGATCAACGATACGGACGAAGGGCAGTCGTCCGGCGAGGAACGCGGCCACTGCTTCCTCATTGGCCGCATTGAACACCGCGGGCGCCGTTCCGCCTCGGCGACCGGCCGTGCGGGCGAGGTCCACCGCCGGGAAGGCGACGCCGTCAAGCGGCTCGAAGGTCAGCGCCTGGGCACGGGTCCAGTCCATCGGCGGTTGCGCCGCGGGCACCCGATCCGGCCAGCCCAGGGCCAGCGCGATGGGCAGACGCATGTCGGGCGGGGACACCTGGGCGATGGTGGACCCGTCGGTGAACTCCACCATCGAGTGCACCAGCGACTGCGGATGGACGACGACCTCGATGTCGTCGTACGGCACACCGAAGAACAGGTGAGCCTCGATGAGCTCGAGGCCCTTGTTCATCAGGGTGGCCGAGTTGATCGTCACGAACGGGCCCATGTCCCAGGTCGGGTGGGCGAGGGCCTGCTGCGGGGTGACCGCCGCGAGCTCCTCACGACGGCGGCCGCGAAACGGCCCGCCGCTCGCCGTCAGAACGAGCTTGCGCACCTCCTCCTGCCGCCCCCCGCGCAGGCACTGGGCCAGCGCGGAGTGCTCGGAGTCCACCGGGACGAGGCGGTTCGGATCGCCGCCGAGCGCGTCGAGGACCAAGGGCCCACCCGCGACCAGGGACTCCTTGTTCGCGAGCGCCACCGTGTGCCCCGCGGCGAGCGCCGCGAGCGTCGGCGCGAGGCCGACGGAGCCGGTGATGCCGTTGAGCACGATGTCGCAGGGCCACGCGGCGATCTCACTGGCCGCGTCCGGGCCGGCGAGGATCTTTGGCACCGGGAACTCGCCCTTGCGGTAGCCCCGCCTCGTCGCCTCGGCGAAGAAGGCGAGCTGCAGGTCCTGCGCGGCCGAGGCCGCAGCAACACCCACCGCCTGGACCCCGAGGTCGAGTGCCTGGGCGGCGAGCAGATCCACCCGGGAGCCGCCGCCCATCAGCGCCACCACCCGGAAGCGCTGCGGATTGCGGCGCACGACGTCTATAGCCTGGGTTCCGATCGAGCCGGTGGACCCGAGCAGAACAACTTCACGCAGGTTCGAAGCCTCCACCACACGACCATTCTCGCAGGCCGCTCGACGGCTCGGTGCCGCCCTGTTCGGTTCATGACAGGTGCCACCCGAAGATGCGCAATGGGACCAACGGCGGTCACCGGCCAGGACGTCCGCTCCCCCGCCTCCTGCCGGACGGTCCGCCTCCGCCTGCAGAGATGGCTGTACTCAGCCGTTCGAGGCCGTCGGCGAGGGTGTTGGCGTCTCCGTCGGGGCTGCGCTCGGCTCCGGTGCCTCGGTCGATCCGGCGTCAGGCGGCGGCGTCGCGCTGACCGACGGTGACGGTTGGCTCGGCGCCGCGGACGCGGTGGTCGAGGCACTCGGGGATGGTGAGCCTGGTCTCAGGGGTGGCACCGACGAGCCAGTTACCCCGCCCGTGCCGCCCGCGTCCGAGGTAGGGGTGTACCCGAAGTAGATGAGCACGACGCCGGAGGTGTTGAAGGCGTCCGAGGTAGGGCCGAGCGCCGGGCGGGCCGCCGCGCCCGGCCAGGTGTGTCCCGCACCCGCCATGGCCAGCAGTCCGACGTCGCGGCCGTTCGGACAGCCCGGCCACACGGTGCGTGCCCACGCCGCGGTGTCCCGGGCCATCTGCGTGGCCCCACTGCAGCCGAGCGCGGAGGCGTAGCGAGCGAGCCGGTCTGCCGCCGGCTGCGCGGCGAAGGCCGCGAACGGAGCCGGCCGGGGCGGCCCGCCCCCGTCGATGGGCGCGATGGCGTCGGCCGTCCCGTGAATCTCCAACAGGCTCGTCGTCGGCCTGGCGCAGGACACGGGCAGGACACTCGAGGCGACCGTCACCGCGGCCGCGAATCGATCCGGCAGCGCGCACAGGGTGGTGAGCACCATGTTCGCGCCATCCCCGTAGCCGGTGGCGAAGATCCGCCGCTGGTCCAGGCACATGCGACCCGTGAGTTCGTTGAGGAGCAGGCCGGTGAACAGGACGTCGTCAGGGCCGACCGCCGGGGATCGCGGGAAGTTCCAGCGCGACCGGGCGCCGACGGGCGCGGCGAGGGCGAAGCCGGCGCGTGTGGCCTGGTCCGCCAGCCTGGTGTAGCCCTCCAGGTCATCGGTGCTCTGGTCGAGATCGTGGAAGGTGACGATGAGCGGCAGCGCGTGCCCCCCGGTCGCGCCGGCGGGCACGGCCAGGACATAGGAGCGTTCGGCACCAGCCACCTGCAACGTCCGCGTGCTGATCCCGGCGGGCAGGGTTCGCCCGGTGACGCATCCGCTCGTCGGCGGCGGCGGCACGGTGGGCGCCGGAGTCGCCGACACCGCCGCCGCGCCGCGGTCCTGACCACTGTCGGGCCCGGACCCCGCGGGGTGCGCCGCGGTCGACTTCGCCGGCCCGGGATCGCGAGAGACGGCGTACCACATCAGTAGCAGCAGAACGCCGGCCGCCGCGATGATCGGCAGCCAGACCGTGTTCGTGGTGCGGGTGCGGTGTCGCAGCGATCCGCGGCGCCGGCTCGCCGGACTACCGAGGGACACGTGTTCCGTCAGCCTGGGAACCCGCCGCGGCCGCGGCCCGGTGCGGTCGTCCCGCTGCCGCGGTCGGTTCGGCGGCCAGCTGGCCG
>NZ_JALKFU020000013.1 GCF_023242965.2 Frankia sp. AgKG'84/4 | reverse complement strand
TTACATGGGCGAAGCCAGTCGAGGTCTTCGCCGAATTGTTGGAAAGTCATGCGTCGCCATGACTACTTGATTCCGCCACTTCCAGTACTGGATCGAACACCGACGCCCCATCCCTTCCGAGAAACTCGGGAAAATCCTCGGAATCGGATAGGCGTCCCTGCGATCGCCAACGCGGCGCGTGTATCCCCGTCGCGGCTCCTCCGGAAAGCCGACCTCTATCTGGACGCTCTCCGGTGGCGAGCGCCAGCGGGTGCTGTTGGCGCCGGCCACCACAAACTCGCCACCGACACCGACCCACAGCTGCGACCGGCAGCCGTGTTCACCGAATTCGCCGCCGCCATCTGACCGTCCGTCGCCGGCCTGCCCGTATGCACCGCTTCCTCGCAATGCAACAGCGCTTAACTATGCCGGTTCAGTTGGTGTCTGACGAAAGGCGGCGCAGCAGCTCCTCGGGGATGGTCGGCAGCGGGTCCGCGGTGTATCCGAACCAGCCGATTCCATGCTCGTCGTACCGGAGACGGCCGGCAGTGGCACCGAGGGGCTCCTCGATGTAGTTCGAGAAGTGGGACACGGCCCATTCTCTCGGTTCCTGTTCCTCGTCGCCCTCGACGCCCGTCGACTCGCCGACCGGCCAGCGTACGCCGATCAGGATGCTGGCGGCGTGGGGATGCTTCGCGTTCCTGTACACGACGCAGACGGAGGGGGCCAGGAGTGCCGTGTGATCGAGCCAGGAGCCGAGAACGGTCACTCCGGTGTCGGGAGAAAGGCTGAGGTCACGGACGTGAAGGAGTACCTGGTCGGCCGGTGACGTGCTCTGGTCAGTGCTCATGATAGGCAGTCAGGATACCAAGCGGATCACCCGGGAGAAGGGAGGAGGATGTCAAGTTCACGTGCGACGTCGGCGATCGGACGAGAAGTCTCGATCACCGCTTTCACTGCCTGGTCCTTGAACTCAGGCGAGTACTTCCTGCGTTTCTGTGCCAATTGAGATCTCCTCCGGGATGCCCCTATTCTAGTAGGGGCCCTGTCCGGGAGGAACGGGGCACCTCAGCCCGCGATCCGGCGAGGACAGCAATCGACGTCGCACGGTCAGGGTCCAGGCGGCGGCCAGGCCGAGCCATGGCAAGCCCAACAGCACGGCAGGCCACCACACCATCGGCGCGGCCGCGAAGTTTGACCCAGCCATAGGCAGTGGTGTGGTGCGAGCCCAGACCAGGAACGCGTCGGCCACTGGTAGACAACCACCGAGGTAGCGGCGGGACCCGAACCAGCGGAACGGGAGGCCGAACACGTCCGCCTCGTGCGTCAGCGACACCGCCACTGCCTGATCGCCGTGGGCTCGCGCCGCCGCGATCGTCACCGCTGTCGCGCTCGCCGACAGCCCGGCCACCAGCGGACCAGAATCCACATCGCCGCCGCCGGCAACACCCCGCGGATACTCCCGGACGCCAACCACACCGAATCGCCGGGTGAGAAAGGTGGACCTGAACCTCTGATAGGACGCCGGCGCACCGGCGGGATCGAGCACAGGCCAGAAACGTTGGATGATGCTCTGTGAGCTTCCCCGCGCTCCGCCCAGACCTCGCCCTGTCACCGGATCTGCTTCATGCGGGAGCAGCCCGGTGGCCGGATCCGCAAACGCCTCCGCCCGCCGAAGCCACCGGTCGACCAATCCCCGATGGTCGGCTCCCGTTACCTGGTCGGCCCGACGCAGCGCCGCCATCGCCACTACCGTGTCCACCGGCCATGAACGACCCGGATAGGAAAGCAGAAACGGCGAACCGCCCGTGTCGAGAGCCATCTTCACCGCCCCGGCCAGCCGGTCAGCGACCGCTGACAACTCATCCCCCGCGCGCCCCGCCGGTTCGACCAGCGCTGCGGTCTGTGCGCGCAGTAACAGCGACCAACCAGTGTAGAAGACCCCGTACGACGGCGACAGCTCCCGATCGAACACCGCGGTACCAGCCGGCGACGCCAACCGGCCCAGGACCCGCGTGGCTTCGGCACCCTCGGCCCGACGATCACCATGCCCGGCCGCCGCCAGATCGGTGAGCGCGAGTCCGTACAGGACGTTCGTGAAGAAGTAGCCCTCCGGAAACAGCTTCTGCATGCGCTGCCCACCGCCATGATCCAGTGACGTGCGCAGGTAGGCGAGTTCCTCCCGCGCGACACCGGCAACGTCAGGAGAACCGTCCGCGATGACGGACAAAACCCGACCGGTCATCCCGGCCAGCAGAGTGGTCGCTATGACCAACACAACCGGGAACCGCCTGGCGGAACGCGAACGAACCACCGACACCACGGACATTCGCGTATTCTCTCAGTCCCGAATCTGCAGGTCCCGCCCCCACCCCCGCGGCGATAGGCGGCGACCTGCGTCGGTGCGACGTTCCCGGCCTCACGTGGCTGGTCGAGTCCCTGCCGGTTAAGCGCCTGTGTCCGGTGAGAATCTGATCGTCAGGTAGTCTGACGTCGGTACCGGTAGGTTCGCCTCCTGTGATCATGGTCGGGAGGTTCGGGAGTTCGATTCTCCTGCGGTGCGCGCCGGTTGAGGCAGGTCAGGGCCCCATGTCGTCCACACGACGTGGGGCCCTGATGTATGTGGCGATGTAGGCGTCGGCGAAATGGGCGATCCACCCGGCGGTGAACGCCACGGCGCGGCGGCCGGCCTGAGGCGGACGCGGACAGCCGGCCCGACTGCGAGGCAGCTCCTGCCGGGATGCTAGGAAGACGACGGTGTCGCGGGCGACGAAGTCGACGGAGGTCGGGCTGCACCTGTGGACCACTCCCCCAGGCCTGCCTTCACGCGACGATATGATCATGTTCCAACCAAAGGATCGGGCGCAGGGAAGACGGGTATGGCTCGCACGACGTCGACTGCTGGGCCTGCCACCCGATTCTCCAGCGTCGTCGTGCCAGGCGAACTGTCGGCGCAGCGGTCCTCAGCGGTCCGTCGGTGCATCCGCAGCACCATGACCAGTGGCACCCAGTGTGAATATGTGCGCGATGCGTAGCATCATCGGCAGGATCGGTTGGGGATGCTTGGGGTGCGTTGCCGAGCGCACGCACGGTTGAGACAGGTCAGAGCCCCGTACCCCCATCCAAGGTACGGGGCTCTGCCGCTTCCAGCGCCGCAAGTACTGCAGTTAGTACTGCAGTTGGCGGACGGTACTGCAGGACGACTCAGGTGGCCCCCTCCTCCCCCTCGTTCTCCGTATCGGTGGTCGGGTTCCGGAGCCGGGTGAGGATGTCGTCCATGCTGCGAGCCGTCTCCCGCCGGACGTCCGCCAGAACGTCGATATAGATGTCCGCCGTCGTGGCCAGCCGAGTGTGCCGCAGCAGCGCGCGAATCTCGTTCAGGTCCACGCCGGCCCGGAACAGCATCGTCGCCGCCTTTTATTTCCCCTCGGGCGACGGATCAGATCTTCCTGCAGAACCCGTCGTACGCTCCGGCGCCGGGCTGCTAGAACAGCGTGACCGCGCGTAACTGCTACCTGTAGCAGGCTGATGGCACGGAGGGTGGGAGAGCTCATGAACCGAGCGGTTACCCTGACAGTCGCGATCGGTTCTGCTGTCGCTGCCCTCCGTGCTGTCATCGTTGCCAGTCGATGCGCGTCAACGGCCGTCATGTGACGGCACCGACGGTGAGAACGCGCCGGGTCGTGATGATCTCGGTGTAACTCATGACGGTCGGGGCGGCGGGAAGGCGCAGTCCAACGGGCGGTTGCGTGATGACCTGTTCGATGGTCAGCGGTACACCAGTGTCGGAGAAGATCACATACTCGGTGGCGAGGCCGGGCTGGTCAGAGACCACCAGGCCGACCGCATGACCGGGCCGGCCGGCGTGGTCGCGAACCGGCCTAGATCAACCTAATAGAGACTGTCCGGATTTAAAAGGGCACAGCAGAGTTCTGTTCGAGCAGCCGGCGGTTATCCGGTGGCCGCGAGACCGCGGCCGGACGGACACCGCACCCGGACGAGGCTCTGACAATTCCCACACGGCACGCACATCTGGGCCGGCCAGGCTGCGCAGTCGCATCCGAATCCGCCGGGAGGCCCGCGCCGCCATGTCGCACCTGCTCGATCCGCCCGCGCCGCCTGATCCCCCGCGCCCCGCCGATGACGCCCACCGGGGGTCGCGCCGAGCACCGACCGTGGTCACCGTGACGGCGATGGTCGTGGTGCTGCTCGCGTTCACCGCAGCCGGGATGGTGCTGGTGGGCCGGGTTGTCTCGACCGGTTCGTCGACCGCGCGGGCCGGCGCACCCGGTGCGGGGACCACCGCCCCTGGGCCGTCGGCCGGCGCGACGGGCCCGACGCGTACGGACGCGGGTGCGGCCACCGGCGGCACACCGGACGACCGTCCGGCCATTGCCGTCCACGGGTCCAACCTGGCCGATCCGTTCGTGCTGACCGTCGCCGGGGTCGGTTACGCCTACGGGACGAATACTGCGGACGGGGGCAACATCCCGGTGCTGCGCAGCACCGACCTGCGGACCTGGCAGGCGATCGGGGACGCGCTGCCGGCCCTGCCCCGGTGGGCCGCCGCCGGCCAGCTCCTGACCTGGGCCCCGACCGTCAGCCCCGTCGCCGGCGGCTTCGTTCTCTACTACACCGCCCGCGTAACCGCCCTCGGCATCCAGTGCGTTTCGACCGCGAGCTCGACCTCGCCGGCCGGACCGTTCGCCGACGTCTCCGCCGCACCGCTGATCTGCCAGTCCGAGGCGGGCGGCAGCATCGACCCAAGTCCTTACACCTCCGGGACCGACCGCTTCCTGACCTGGAAGAGCGAGGGGATCCGGGCCGGGCACCTCCCCACCTTGTGGGCCGCGCGGATGCGCCCGGACGGCCGCCGTCTGGCCGGCCCCGCGGTGGAACTGCTCCACCCCGGCCTGGCCTGGCAACACGGCGTCGTGGAGGGTCCGGCGATGCTCGCCCGCGGCGGCCGCTTCGATCTGATCTACTCAGCCGGCGACTGGCACAGCCCCGACTACGTCACCGCGACCGCCGCCTGCGCCGGGCCGCTCGGACCCTGCACCGCCGCGCCCGAGCCTTTCCTGCGCACCGGGAACGCGGGTGTCGGGCCGGGCGGAGCCGAACCGTTCGTCGATGCCGACGGGAACTGGTGGCTCGCCTTTCACACGTGGAACCGGAAGGATCCCGCATCCTCGCCCCACGCCGGCCGCCAACTTGTCCTGGCCCCGCTGTCACCGTCGGGCCCGCCCGCCGTGTCACCCGCGCCCCGCGTGCGCATCGGCCGCACGGTGACCCGACTCGATACGGCTGGGTCCATGCGCGGATCGACGCCCTCCGCGTCGGCCGGCTGACGGATCAGCCGGCACAGGTCCAGCTGATCGAGCCAGCCGACTGGAGAGGTGATGTCGACGGTCAGGGACCCGGGACCGCCCGCGCCCGCACCTTCCGGTGGCATGGATGACCTCGCCGGGGCGGCACTGGCGACGACCGCCGCGTCTGTCGCGGCCGGGGGGTCGTCGCAGCCGCGGGCTCCGCTGTCGGAGGTCATGCACGCGAGCGCGTCCCACCAGGGCTCACTCGCGCACCACGTCCCACCACCGGTTCACGGCTCGGGGGTTGGCGGTCACATGGTCATGGACAGCGCCCGGCGAACATCTGGCGTAATACTTAGCAGAACTATATAGTTTAGGCATGGATCTGGTGCGGAAGGCGCGGCGGGCCGAGCTGATCGACGTGGTCGCGACGACTCTGCTGGGTCGGGCGTCGCGACTGACCCGGCTGTTGATGAGGTCCGGCACCCGGGAGCTGACGCGGACCGAGATCGGTCTGCTGGCAACGGTGGCGGACGGTCCTTGCTCCATCACGGCGCTGGCGGAGACGGAGGCGTTGGCCCAGCCGTCGGTGAGTCGGCTCGTGGACCGGTTGGCGGCTCAGGGGTTGGTGGCCCGGGGGCGGGACGGCGCGGACGGGCGGATGGTCCTGGTGTCGATCTCCGAAGGAGGCCGCGAACAGCTCGGCACGGCCGTTGATCACCTTCGTTCGCTGTTGCGCTCAGCGGTGGCCGAACTCTCCGATGAGGATCTTGAGGCGCTGGCTAGAGCCTCGGAGATCCTCGACGGGCTGGCCGGCTCGCTCGGGCGTGCGCAGGTGCCGGCGTGACCGGGTCCGACCGGGCGACCGACCAGGTGCCCGGTCAGGAGGTGGCCCGGAGCCGTCGTCGGGCCGAGCTGCTTGCGCCGGTGCTGGTGCTGGCCACGCTCACCACCAGCATCGTCAGCTCGCTGGGCGCGCCGCTGCTGCCGACCGTGGCTCGGCACTTCCACGAGTCGTTGAGCACCGCCCAGTGGTCGCTTACCGTGGCCCTGCTGGTGGCTGCGGTGAGCTCGCCACTGCTGGGGCGACTGGGTGACGGTCCTCGGCGGCGGCCGACGATGATCGGCGGCCTGGCGGCGGTCACGGCGGGCGGGGTGATCGCCGCGATGGCCGGCAGCCTGGGTGTGCTGATCGTGGGGCGGGCGTTGCAGGGCGTTGGTCTGGGGCTGGTGCCGCTGGCGATGGCCACCGCCCGTGACGAGCTGCCTGCGCGGAAGGTCCCTTCGATGATCGCGCTGCTGTCCGTGACGGCCGCCGCCGGGGCGGGCGTCGGCTATCCGGTCAGTGGCCTGATTGCCGAGGTGTGGGGCCTGGCCGGGGCATACTGGTTCGGCGCCGGCGTCTGCGCGATCGCGTTGGCCTGCGTCGTCGCGGTCCTGCCGTCCAGCGCGCACCGGCACGACGGTCCCGGTGACGCCACCGCGACGGGCGCCGCCCGGCTCGACCTGATGGGCGGGGTGCTGCTGGCCCTGGGGGTGGTGACGCTACTTGTCGGGGTGGCCCAGGGGACGACCTGGGGTTGGGGATCGGCGCGGATCATCGGACTGCTGGTCGCCGGCATGGTTCTGCTCGCGGTCTGGGCCGTCCAGCAACTGCACGTGGCGGCGCCGCTGGTAGAGCTGCGGCTGTTGCGGCATCCGGCGGTGCTCGCCGGGAACGTGTGCGCCACCGTGCTCGGCGTCGCCATGTACATGGATATCGCCAGCATGACGGAGTTCATCCAGACGCCGCGCTCCGGGGGATTCGGCTTCTCCGCCTCGAGCGTCACAGCCGGGCTGATCCTGGTCCCGATGTCGGTGCTTATGCTGAGCGGCTCCCGGATGCTTCCGGGCCTGGTTGGACGGTTCGGTCTGCGCAGCGTGCTGGCCGGGGGCTGCCTGGTCGTCGCCGCGTCCAGCGGCTTCTTCGCGCTGGTGCACAGCGGCCTGTGGGCGGCATTCGTGATGATGGGAATTCTGGGCCTCGGACTGGGGACGACCTACGCGGCCATTCCCGGCCTGATCGTCCAGACCGTACCGGCCACGGAGACCGGTAGCGCCATGGGCTTCTACCAGGTCGTGCGCTACGTGGGGTTCTCCACGGGCAGCGCCCTGGCCGCCTCGATCCTGGCCGGGCACACCTCCACCGCCGGCGTGCAGACCCTGCGCGGATACACCACGGTGCTGTGGGTCGCGGTGGTGATCTGCGCGGTCGCGGCCACCCTCGCCTGGCTGCTGGCGGCCCGCGGCGGCGAGCCCGCCCCCGACCAGCGCCTCGCCGACGACGAGGTCCCCCTCCCGGAGGAGACCCGGGTCAGGCGATCTGGTGCAGCCGCCTACGTTCCTCGGCCAGGTGGAAGGCGCTGGCCCATGCCTCGGTACGCGCCCGTTCAAGGGCGAGCGCCGCATCATCACGGTCATGGAGCTCGGCGCGGATGTCCTCCCAGCCATGAAACTCCGTCATGAGCCCTCCCACCGTTTCCGCTCGACGGCCAGCCAGCCGTCGTACACAACTTCTGCTGGCTGTGCGTCATCCACTGGCGGACATGCGCGCCGACGCAGCCCAACGTCCGATGAAAATCCTACTTCGGGGCTGAACCCGGACCCACAAGATTTTCAGTGGACTTCTAGCCGACTGTGATCGGCAGGGACTCCCAGCCGCGTACGACCGACGTCGAGCCGAGCTTCGCCTGCGCCCAGTCGACCTCCCACCTTGGAAAATGCCGAAGGATCTCCTCCAGCGCGATGCGGCCCTCCAGCCGGGCCAGCGCGGCGCCGAGGCAGTAGTGGCCCCCGAACCCGAAGGTCAGCTGCTGGCCGATCCGACGGCGGATGTCGAAGGTGTTCGGCTCCGGATAGCGGGCCGGGTCGCGGTTGGCCGCGGCGAGGACAAAGAGCATCGTCGAGCCCGCGGGCACCGACTGACCATGGAACTCGACGTCGGTGGTGACATAGCGGGCCAACGCGTGGCCGGGCGGCTCGAAACGCAACAGCTCCTCGATGGCGTTGGGAATCAGCGACGGGTCGGCTACCAGCTCGTCGCGGGCATCCGGGAATTTCGCGAGCGTCGAGGTGGCCCAGCCGATCAGACGGCCGGTGGTCTCGTTACCGGCGCCGGCGACGACCGTGACGTAGGTGAGGATCTCGTCGCGGGTCAGGGTCCGGGTGACGCCGTTCTCATCGGTGAACTCGTTGGTGAGCAGCTCGGTCATCAGGTCGTCGGACGGGTTCTCACGGCGCCAGTCGATGTAGGGGCCGAAGATCTCCCCGGACATGAGAGCGCCCCCGGAGAGGTCCATCTGGCCGCCGGGCTGGGTTTGCAACGCCTCGTTGCCCGCGTCCCGGATGTCGGCCTGGTCGGATTCCGGAATGCCAAGGAGCATGCCGATGACGCGCATCGGGAACTCCTTTCCGAAAGCCTCGACCATGTCGAACTCGCCCGCCCCGATGAGCGGATCGAGTGTGCGGACGCAGAATTCACGGATCTTCGGCTCGAGCCCAAGGACGCGCCTCGGGGTGAAGACCCGGGCCAGCAGACCGCGGTGCAGGTCGTGGCTCGGCGGGTCCTCGAAGATAAGGGTGCCGGGGGGCATCTCCATACCCGACTTGATGATTTCCAGAACACCGCCCCTGGCCGACGAGAAAGTCTTCCAGTTCGGCACGCTGCGGTCGATGTCGGCGAACCGGGTGACCGCGTAGAAGTCATACTGCTCGTTGTAGTAAAGGGGAGCCTGCTCCCGTAGCCGCTGATAGATCGGGTACGGATCCGCGGCGTAGGTCTGGTCGTAGGGATCCCAGGCCAGGGCGGTGTCCGTCGTCATGTGTTCGCTCCTCGCGACGCGAATTGCCGGTGGCGACACGTAGTGCTGAGCGTTCGCCCAATCGCTATGCTGAGGACATGCTTATCGCCCGACCGGCCGGCCCGTCAAGCGATCTGCCTGCGGCGCCCGGCGCCGCGCGGTGACTGCGACGCGTCGGCTGGGCGCGGCGGACTCGGAGACGAGAGCCGCGCTGCTCGACGTGACCGCCGCGATCATGATCGAGGAGGGCTACGCCGCCGCCACATCACGCCGGGTTGCGGCGCGGGCAGGCGTGAAACCCGCATTGGTGCATTACTACTTCCACACCATGGACGACCTGTTCCTGGCACTCTTCCGGAAGGGCGCGGAGGCGAATCTCAGCCGCTACGAGCAGGCGCTCGCCGCCCACCAGCCACTACGTGTCCTGTGGAGGCTGGCCAGAGAACCTGACGGAGTGGTGCTGCTCGCCGAGTTCCAGGCGCTCGCGAACCACCGCAAGACCATCCGGGCGGAAATAGCGGAGTATGTCGAGCGTTTTCGCGCCCTCGAGATCAAGGCCGTTGCGGCACGGTTCGCCAGCCGCGGCTACGAAGCGGTTCCGGCCGGGGCGGTGACCGTCGTGATGAGCGCCGTCGCGCGCGTCCTCGTGATAGAGGACGTCATGGGCGTCACGACCGGTCACCAGGAAGTGCTGGACCTCGTCGAGCGCTATCTCGACCAGCTCGAGCCGAGCGCCGCGGAGTCAGGTCCGGCGTGATGGCATGTCGGAGCCGTCCATTCTGGCGGGCATGAACCAGGCCACGATTTCGCCGCCGCAGCCATCGCGGCCCTACGTGCTCGAACTTCCGGCGGCGGCGGTACGCCGTGGACGGTGGACGTGACCCCGTCTGTTCCGCCAGGCCCTGCCCCACGACGACGACTGGCCAGCGATCATCCCGCAACTCGCGGATGCTGTTGCGTCCGTTGAAGGCGGGCATGCCAGGGACCGGCGCGTCTGCTGATCGGGCCGACGGCGGCGAGTTTGGTGAGCGGCGCTCAGCTCGCCGCGGGAGTGCAGCTCAACGCAGTGGTCGACGAAGGCCCGGGCGATGTCGACCTCGGTATACAGCTCGGCGAGCAGGAACCGGCTGTGCTGGAAGGCGCCGACGGGCTGGCCAAACGCGCGCCGGCCGGCGACGTGCTCCCGGGTGCGGGCGAGGATGCCCTCGGCGGCGACCGCGCTCACCGCCAGCGACAGCCGCTCCTGGGGAGGTTGCGCACAAGCTGGTAGAACCCGGCGCCCTGCTCCCCCAACCGGTTCTCCAGCGGCACCTGGACGTCGGTGAAGGACAGCTCGCGGGTGTCCTGGCCGTGCAGGCCGTGCAGGCCGTGCTTGTCGAGGTTGCGGCTGTGGCCGAAGCCCGCCATGCCGCGCTCGACGACGAGCAGGGTCAGGCCGCGGTGGCGCTCCGGGCCGGTGCGTGCCGCGACGACCACGAGGTCGGCGTTCTGCCCGCTGGAGATGACGCCAGGCCCAGGCCGGAGGCGCCGCCGGTGACGACGGCTACGCCAGCGCATCGGTAGGTGTCGTAGAACGGCGCGCCGCCGTCGAGCAGGTTGACGCCGCGTTCGTCCAGCCAGGCCCGCTACCGGGAGATCTGTCCGGATGTCTTCTCGCTGGACGAGGAGGGGCACGGCTTCGTGGCGGTCCCGGACATCGAGCCCGGGCTGGCGGCACCCGTCCAGGAAGCCGCCGACAACTTTCCGGAGCGTGCGATCGTCCGCACCTTAAAACGCAATACCACCACCGTCACTGGCCGGCGTGCGGATCCGAGAAAGCTAGATAGCGTATGCTCACTCAACGGCGGACCACGGGGGCTGGAGGTCGGAGATGGTGCAAGCGGTGCGTTCTTCCGAGTCGGAGCCGCCGCCACGCCAGTGTCGCCTCACCGCGGAGGCGCGCAAGACCTCCATTTTGCAGGCCGCCCGGCAGGCATTCATCGAAAGCGGCGATGTGGCCGGGAGGACAATAAAACAGATCGCTGAGCTTCCCCACGATCGAACCGACCCGCCGGCGGCGTTGACCGGTCGCCGCGTCCTTTCATTCTGACACGCCACGAGGGAGCCGTCGTATGCAAAAGGGCATCATGCTGGTTCAGAGCAGCCCGGTGAGTCCGGAGCGTGAAGACGAGTACAACGCCTGGTACGATGATGAGCACATTCCGGACATTCTTAAGGTTCCCGGTTTCGTCGGTGCCCGCCGCTATCGGGCCCGGGACGCCGGTCCCATCAACGTGGGCCCCGCCGTCCCGACCTACGTCGCCGTGTACGAGCTCGAATCCGAGAATCTCGCCGAGACGATCCGAACGTTCCTCGAAGCCTCGGCCGCCGGCGGTATCCGCAACAGTGATGCGCTCGCCCTGGACCCCCTGCCCGTCGTCACTGTCTACGAGCTGCTCTCCGAGCACTGACGGGTGCGCCGTTGTGCCCATCCGCTGAACGGGGCGGGGGCGGGGGCGGGGGGCACTGTTGCATCGACGGAGTCCGCCAGCGCGCGGCTGCCGATCGCTCATGATCGGGTGATGCGCCCACGTCGTGTCCGTCCACCGGTTCCGCCATCGGAGTTCGCCGGGTTCCGCTTCCCTCCCGAGGTGATCGTTCTGGCCGTGCGGTGGTACACCTGCGCTACGCCTTGTCCTACCGGGACGTGGAGGAGCTGCTCGCCGAGCGCGGCCTGGTCATTGATCAGGTGACCGTCCACCGGTGGGTGCGGCGCTTCACGCCTCTGCTGGTCGAGGCGGCCCGGCCGTGTCGGCACCGGCCCGGTGATCGGTGGTTCGTGGAGGAAACGTATGTGAAAGTCGCGGGCCGCTGGACGTACCTGTACCGGGCGGTCGACCAGTACGGCCAGGTCATCGACGTCCTGGCCAGTACCCGCCGCGACCAGGCCGCCGCCCGCCGATTCTTCGTTCGAGCGCTGACGCAGGGGCGCCGGCCGGTCGAGGTCACCACAGACAAGGCGCCGGTCTATCCGGGGATCCTTGACGAGCTGCTTCCCGAGGCCTGCCACGTCGACGCAGCCCGGGAGAACAACCGGATCGAAGCCGACCACAGCCGCCTGAAAGCCCGGCTACGGCCGATGCGCGGCCTGAAACGGCTGCGCTCGGTCCAGACCGTCACTACAACATCGCCACCGGCTACATCCAACAGGCCACCGACTGGTTGCAAGACGGCTCGCTGCGCACCGAAGAGACCATCCTCGATGGCATCGACAACACCGTCGAAGCCTTCCTGTCCATGATGCGCGGCGCTAATACCGGCAAGACACTCGTCCACCTTCCGTAGAGTTTTGCCAGGCCGTTGATCGTCTGGATTTAGGGATGCGGGATCTTCGCCTGGTTCGATGGTCGTTGTGTAGCCCCGCCCCGGTGGGAACGACGAATGAGTACGACAAGACCGACTCCCACGCCGCCAGGTACCACAGGGTGTGGGCACGACGCCGTCACCGACCGGAAGATCTCCAGGCGAAATTCCCCGGCCACAGGACCGGTGGTGTGCCCCGTTAAGTCCGGACAGCCGCCATTAAGGTGATCTATGCGGCGGTCGGATCCTGGCCGATGAGCTTGTCGTACAGTCTGCCCGCCTCGACGGTAGGCAGCGGAAGGTAGTAGAGGTCGTCGTCGACCGCGGCGATGGTGGCTCGGTCGGTGAGGGTGAGCAGAAAACCGTCGAGAATGTCGCCGCGGGGCCGCGCAGTGGGGTCGGGGCAGCGTCGCGGACCGTCGGCGGCGATGCCTGCTCGTATGCGGTGCCGTACAGCTGCCGGTGGTCACAGGGAAGGTATCCGCCGATGATGTGGCGGACCGCCGCGCAGGATCCGGTGAGGGAGCCCCGGACGTTCGGGTCGGTGGACGTGTCCGTGCCGGTGAGCAGGTCCCGGCCAGCGACGAGCCGGACGGTGCCGGCGCTGGGACGGCGGACCTCCACGACGCTGTAGCCGTCCGGGCTGTACGCGTGCGCGAGGGCGGCCGGGTCGTCGCCCAGCGAGCTGATGGTGGTGGTACCAGCGGACAGGACAAACAGTACGGCGGCGAGGGCGCCCAGCGCCCGGGCCACCAGCAGCTTGCGCGCGCGGCTCGACGTCGCGTGATCACCCGTCAGAGCTGGCCGAGGTTCAGGTGGTCGGGTTCCAGCGGGTGATGACGTCGAGGGTGGGCGCGGTCGGGGTACCGCGTGGCTCGGCGACGAGGCCAGCGGACTCGGCTGCCTCGGCCACATCGTCGACGGTCTTGACCGGACGTCCGTCGGTTTCGGCGAGCAGGAGTGCGCGGGTCAGCCGGCCTTTCGTCTGTTTCGCCTGGTAGCTGAGCGGACGGCGGAGCCAGTGCCCGTCGATGAGTTTCTCGGTCAGGGCGCGCACGGGCAGGGCGCTGGCGCGCATCGGCCCGGCGAGGGAGGGCACGGTCGCGTAGTCCGAGGAGCGGAGGTCCACGATGAGGTGCTCGCCGACGGCGTCCGGGGCCCGGACGAGCAGGTCGGGCAGGGCTGGTGCGAGCCGGGCGCGCCAGAGGGCCGCGAGCACGGTCGGTGCGGTACGGCCGCCGAGGCCGGGGACCGTCGCCGCCATGGCGACCCGATGGTCGGGCACCGGCTCGGCCGCCCCGAGCAGGCCGAATGCGCCGTTGGAGACGAACAGGGTGTGGTCGGCCGCGGCGCGGGCGGCGGGTGGCAGCGTCGCCGGATCCAACGCCTGGTAGAGCACTCCGACGAAGCGGTCGAGCGCGGGCATCGTCGGTGCGTCCAGCATCGCGGTATTGGTGGCGAGGTCGGCCCGCGCGCGTGAGGCGGGCAGGCGCAGCGCGACGATCGCCGCGTTCGGGTCGGCCCGGCAGAACGCCGTGACCGCCCGCGCGACCTCGGCGCGGGTTCCGGCGAGCACGCTGTCACCGAACCCGGACGTCCGCAGCGACGGTCCATCGCCACCGGCGGCCTTCGCCTCGCTCGGCGGCAGTAGGACCCGCACCAGTCCGACCTCCTCTCACGATCTTGGCATCCGGCGTTCTGTGCTGCCAGGTTACGGTCGGAGGATCCGTCCCCGGAACGGCTCGCGAGGCTGGCGGCGATGGCATGCCATCAAGATCGATGATGGCGGGCAGGCGGCCCCGTCGACGAGGATGCGCCGTCGTGAATCATTTGAAGATCTCAAGTGCTTTCACGGCCATGGTCGCGACGCCGTCGACGTCCCGCGCGATGCCTTCGTAGTCCTTCTGGCCGTAGGTCCAGCGCAGCAGCCCGGCCCAGTAAACCAGGTCCATGTAGTAGGTCATGGTCTCCCAGTCCTTCTGCCTGACGCCCTTGGGCGCGCCCCACGAGAAGGTGGCGGTGATGTGCCTGCGATCGTCGCCGACGAGCGGATCGGACGTGAGCATGGACCGCGTGAAGGTCTGGAGCATGTTCGGGTGCTCCTTGAGGTCCGCGGCCGAGGCGTAGATGGTTCGCCTGAGCGCGCGCAGCGACGAGGTCTTCTCTGGCGTGAGCCCGTGTCTGCCGACCACCTGCGCGATCCACGAGATGCCCAGGATGTAGGCCAGGTAGTCCCGCGATTTGAAATACCGGTAGATGGTCGCGAGCGCCACGCCGCTGACGTCGGACACCGCGCGCATCTGGAGTGCGTCGTACCCGCCCTTGTCCGCCAGCTCGTAGGCCGCCTCGAGGATCTTGTTGTATTTGTCGATCTGAGCCTGCGAGGCGGCTCTGCGACCGATGAAGAACTCCGTCGCCGGTTGTGGCGTCCACCTCGCAGCCACGGGTGGCCCTCCCTGGGCGTGCAAGTTCTGTGCCGCCGCCGGCACGCCGTGCGCGCCTGACGCGGGAGTCTCGTCCTGTGGGAACACGGATCTCAGCCGCGGCCGGTCGCCGGAGCGGGCACGGCCGCTCCGCCGGCTCGGGGGCAGCTATGGTCAGAAATGATCATAGGAGTCGTCGCTCTCCTGGTCAGCGTGGGCCGGTCGTGGTGGTGAAGGATGCTCCGGCCTATGGTAGAGCCGGGTTCTAGAACACAGTTCTTGACCGTGCGTGCCCCCCGACGTAGCCTCCGACACACCGATCAGGCGATGTCTCCCCCGACCCCACAACTGGCGAAGTCGGCCGTCGGGCCAGCCCCCCGCGGAGGCCGGAAATCCGGCGGCTCAGAAGCCTCAGTGGTGCAGCAGCTAGTCGAGAGGTGAGTAGCGTGGAGGACTTCAAGGCGATCGGCAAACGGCTGTCCAACTGGGGCCGTTGGGGTGCTGACGACCAGCGGGGGACGCTGAACTTCATCACCCCGGAGAAGGTCAGGGCCGCGGCCTCGTCCATCCGTTCCGGCAAGGTCTTCGAGCTCAGCCTGCCGCTCGGCATGGTCGGGCCGCAGCAGGGGACGGGCCGGTTCAACCCGATCCACGCCATGACGATCCTGCCCGGGGAGTTCACCACGCCGGACGGCCTGGTCGTGTCCGACGACATGCTGACCCTGCCGCTGCAATGCGCGTCGCAGTGGGACTCGCTCGCCCACGTCGGCTACGACGACCGGTTCTACAACGACGTGATCGCGTCGGCGGCCGTGACCGCTCGCGGTGGCGCCAGCCGCAACAGTATCGAGGCGGTGCTTCCGGGAGCCGTGGGGCGCGGCGTCCTGCTCGATCTGGCGCGGCTGCGCGGGGTGGACTGGATCAGCGCGGAGGATGACCCGATCACGGTAGCTGAGCTGGAGCGGGCCGAGGCGGCCCAGGGCGTGCGGGTCGGCAGTGGCGATGCGCTGCTGTTCCGGACCGGCTGGCGGCGGAAGTCCCTCGTCGAGGGCTGGACCCCGGAATGGCTGGCGGCCAATCCGGGCCTGGCACTCGAATGCGCGCAGTGGATCTGCGAGCGGGAGATCTCGATAGTCGCCGCCGACAACTGGGGGGTCGAGATCCAGCCTTCGCGTACCGCGGGCGCCTTTCTCCCGCTGCATTGTGTCCTGCTCCGCGACGTCGGGATGATGTTCGGGGAGATGTTCGACCTCGAGGCGCTCGCCGAGGACTGTGCCGCGGACGGGCAGTGGGACTTCTTCTTCTCGGGCCCGCCCCTGCGGGTCGTCGGTGGCGTTGGGTCCGTCGCCAATCCCGTTGCGGTCAAGTAGCCGGCCTTTCGCCAGCAGAGAGGGGCCCGCCGTGCCCGCATTCCGGTACAAGCTGTCGTCGCGGTCCGGACCGATCACCGTCGAGGACTACCGCCGGCGAGCGAAACGTGCCGTGCCCGACATGGTGTGGGCCTATGTGGACTATGGCGCGGAGGGCATGGAGACCCTCGACGCCAACCGCTCGGCGTTCGACCGCTACATGCTCAGGACCAGGGTGCTGACCGGCAACGAAGCGACGGACATCAGTGTGACGGTCGCCGGCCAGGACCTCTCGATGCCGGTACTGTTCGCGCCGACAGGCCTGGCCGGGCTCTCGCACTGGACCGGCGAACTCGGCGCCGGTCAGGCGGCCGAGCGGGCCGGGACCCTTTCGATCGTCACCACCGCGGGATCGTATTCCTTCGACGAGGTCGCGGCCGGAACGAAACGCGACCACTTCTTCCAGCTGTACCCCTGGGCGGACCTCGCCACCGGCCGACACGACCTCACCTCCGCGCTGATGGAACGCGCACGGAAGTCCGGGTACGCCGCCATGTTCGTCACCGTCGACGTGCCCATCCACGGTAATCGGGAGACCGAGCGCAAGCGGGGCATGGGCAACCCGCCGGTCCTCACGCCGGCGCGCGTCGCCAACGCGGCCCTGCACCCGAAGTGGTGGGCGGCCTTTCTCCGGCACCAGCGCATCTCGGTCCGCAACCTCGTCGACACCGGTGGGGCCAGGGCCGCGGTGTCCTCGCTGACCGCCCAGTACCGCATGATGCGCCCCGAGCTGAACTGGGACGACTTCGCCTGGATGCGGGCTAACTGGAAGGGTCCGCTGTTTATCAAGGGTGTGCTGGACGCGGACGACGCGCAGCGTGCGGTCGCCCTCGGTGCCGACGGCGTCGTGGTCTCGAACCATGGTGGCCGCCAGCTGAACTGCGCCCCCGCGGCGCTCGACGCGCTGCCGGCGATCGCGAAACGGGTCGGCGGGAGCGCGCAGGTCCTCCTCGACGGCGGTGTCCGTCGCGGGACCGACGTGGTGAAGGCGCTCTGCCTCGGCGCGGACGCCGTGTGCATCGGGCGCCCCTACCTGTACGGCCTGGCCGCCGCCGGCCCCGAGGGGGCCAAGCACGTCGCGGACATCTTCCGCGACGAGATCACCCGCTGCATGACTCTCATGGGAGTCGCCAAGCTCGAGGACCTCGACGAGAGCCGGCTGCTCCCCGCCAACAGTGTGGTCCCAGGATGACCCACCCTTCACTGCGCGCGATCTGGGAGTCGGACCAGGTCGCCCTTGGCGGCTGGGTGACGTCTGGACACGAGTTCGCGCTGCAGGCCTATCGCCGCGCGGGTTTCGACTACGTCGGGATCGACTGCCAGCACTCGGTGCTCACCGAGGCCGAGGCCGCGAGGCTCCTGATCCGCGGCCGCGACGACGACCCACCCACGATCGTGCGGGTCTCGAAGAACGATTCCGCCCTGATCGCCCGGCTCGCGGACTGCGGCGTCGACGGCGTCATCGTCCCGATGGTGAGCACGCCCGAGGACGCGATCGACGCCGTTCGGGCGGTGCGCTATCCACCCTCCGGTGTGCGCAGCTTCGGCCCGATCCGCCCCGGTCTACCGTCGACGGACCTGGCTGCCATGGCTGACCGGGTCGGCATCTTCGTCATGATCGAAACGGTGGAGGGCCTGGCGAACGTGGCGGACATCGTCGGTGTGCCCGGCGTCACCGGCGTCTACATCGGGCCCGCGGACCTCTCGATCGGGCTCGGTCTGAACCCGATGGCGGCCTTCACGACCGACCAGCTCGTCGAGCCGATCGAGCGGATTCGCGGCGCCTGCGAGGCGACTGGCGTCGTGCTCGGCATGCACCAGCTCGACGCGGCGAGCACCAGGCGCTGGACCGACCGGGGCGTTCGCATGGCCACGATCGGCTCTGATATCGGGATCTTCGCAGCCGCCGCCGGGCGTGAACTCGCGCTGGCGCGCGGCGGTGGCCGGGGGCCGAACAGGGGGCCCGGGTCGACGCCGTACGCCAGATGACCCGCGCAACGCGTCCAGGTTGAACCCGCTGCGGTCAGAGATCTGCGGTCAGAGATGGAGTGTGAACCGATGGCGATCACGTCGAGTGGCTGCCCGACGGTGGACCAGGACCTCATGGACCACGACTTCGGACAGGACCCCTATCCGACCATGGAGCGGTGGCGGGCGCTCGGCCCGGTCGTCTACAACGAGCGCGTCGACCAGTACATGATCACCGGCTATCGAGACTGCACCCGGGCCCTGACAGACGTCGACACGTTCAGCTCGGAGGACCTCCAGGAGCTGTTCATCCGGGCCTTCGGCGGCGTCACCATGGAGGCGCTGGACACGACCCGTCATCACCAGATGCGCGGAGTATGGTCCCGCTTCTTCCAGCGCGACGCGCTGCGGAGTCAGCGAGAGCTGGTGGAGGAGGTGGTCGCGGCGCAGGTGGACCCCTTCGTGGAGCGGGTCCGGGCGGGTGAGACGGTCGACGCTATTTCTAATATGACGCGCGCCATTCCCACGCTCGTCATCGCGCGCATGCTGGGCATCGACGAGACGATGCACCGCCAGTTCAGTGCGTGGAGCGACGCTATGGGTTCCACCCAGTCGGGCACCTACGATCCCAGCCCCGCGGGTATGGCGGTCGTCCAGCGCGGCCGCGACGCGACGGCCGCACTCAATGGATATATGGCGCAGCGCATCAAGGACCGCCGGGCCCACGGCGGGGGCGACGACCTGATCTCGATGATGGTCCACGACGACTTCGCCGACCAGATGAGTGAACAAGAGATCATCGCCAGCAACACCCAGTTGGTCTTCGCCGGCAACGAGACCACGGCCAAACTGATGGCCACGACGCTGGCCTCCCTCGCGCAACATCCCGAACAGCTCAGGATGCTGGTAGCGGACCGCGCGCTCATTCCGCGCGCCATCGAGGAGATCCACCGCTGGCAGACCCTGGTCCAGGTGCTGCCCCGGCGCGTCAAATCCGATGACGCGCGGATCGAGGGCATCCCGATCCCGAACGGTGCCGAGTTGAAGGTACTGATCGGCGCGGGGAACCGGGACCCGCTGCGGTGGGAGCACCCCGAGAGACTCGACATCACGCGGGAGCCGCGCCAGCATCTCGGCTTCGGTTTCGGCATGCATGTCTGTCTGGGTCTGAACCTGGCCCGGCTGGAGATGCAGATCTGGCTCGACCACCTGCTCGACCGGCTGCCCGAGTTCCACCTCGCCGAGGACGTCAGCTACGCCGGTGGTCTCGGCCTGCGCGGTCCCGAAGCAGTTCAGATCGCAGTCTGACCGTGGTGCAGGTGAGCTGAGGGAGAACGCATGGATCGCAAGGTCGACCACGACGTCGTCGTCATTGGTGCCGGCTTCGGCGGCCTGTACGCCCTGCACAGGTTCCGCGACGATCTCGGCCTCGACGTGCGCGTCTTCGAGCGGGGCTCGGACGTGGGCGGCACATGGTATTGGAACCGCTATCCGGGAGCGCGGTGCGACGTCGAGTCGATGTTCTACTCGTACTCGTTCTCGCCGGAACTCGAGCAGGACTGGGAGTGGGCCGAGAGGTTTCCGGCCCAACCGGAGATCCTCGCCTACGCGGGCCACGTCGCCGACCGCTTCGACCTGCGGCGGGACATCTCGTTGGAGACCTCGGTCGTCTCCGCGACCTACGACCCCGAGTACGGCACCTGGCTGGTCGTCACCGACCGCGGTGAGCAGGTCCGCGCGGCCTACCTGGTCACCGCGGTCGGGTGCCTGTCGTCCTCTCGGGTCCCCGACTTCCCCGGCATGGAGACGTTCGCCGGGGAGACTCACCACACGGGCCGCTGGCCGCACGACGGCGTCGATCTGACCGGCCGACGAGTCGCCGTGATCGGCACGGGCTCCTCTGGCGTGCAGGCGATTCCGGTCATCGCCGAGCGGGCGGCTCACGTCACGGTCTTCCAGCGGACGCCGCACTACACCATCCCCGCCCGCAATCGCCCGCTGCGGGCGGACGAGGTCGCCGCCATCAAGGCCGACTACCGCCGGTACCGGGCCGAGAGCAGGATCGCACCCGGCGGAGTGCCCATCTTCAACCCTCCCGTCGGCAGCGCCCTCGATGTCGCCGAGCAGACCCGGATCGAGGAACTCGACCGGCGCTGGGAGGCCGGCGGCTCAGCGGTGATGATGACGTTCAACGACACGGCGCTGAACCGGGAAGCCAACGAGGTCCTCGCGGCCTACGTCCGCGACAAGATCCAGCAGTCGGTGCGCGACCCACGGACCGCGACGACCCTGACCCCGGTCGACTACCCGATCGGCGCCAAGCGGATCTGCTTCGACACCGACTACTACGACACCTACAACCGCGACAACGTCACCCTTGTCGGCCTGCGCGAAACCCCGATCGAGCGGATCACCGAGCACGGCGTGCTCGTGGACGGCGTCGAACACGCGGTGGACGTCATCGTCTTCGCCACCGGCTACGACGCGATGACGGGCCCGCTCAACGCCATCGACATCCGCGGCGCGGACGGACAGCTACTCCGCGATGCGTGGTCAGCGGGTCCGCGCACCTACCTCGGCCTCTCCACCGCGGGCTTCCCGAACCTTTTCATGATCACCGGCCCGGGCAGCCCGTCGGTCCTGGTCAACATGATCGTGTCCATCGAGCAGCACGTGGACTGGGTGTGCGACCTCCTGACGCACTGCCAGGAGTACGACGTGGTCCGCGTCGAAGCCCAGCTCGACGCCCAGGACCGCTGGGTGGACCACGTCAACGAGCGGGCCGCGCACACGCTGTACCTCGAGGCCGCCTCCTGGTACCTCGGCGCGAACGTGCCCGGCAAGCCCCGCGTCTTCATGCCCTACGTGGGCGGCATGGGTCCCTACCGGAAGACCTGCGACCAAGTCGCCGCCGACGGCTACCCCGGCTTCACCCTCACCCCCAGGCGCGGCGACGGCCGGCCAGCCGACGCGGGCAGCACCCCCGGGACGGCACTACCCGCCCAGGAGTCCTTATGACCATCGCCGACCGCACCGTGAGCACCCGCCACCTCGTCGACCCCGAAGTCGCCCCGGCGCTCGACGTCTTCCCGCCGTTCTCCTTCAGCCCCGAGACCCTGCCCGCCATCCGTGAATCCATGAACCGGGTACGCGAGGGTGCACCGGTCCCGGCCGACGTCTACCCGGACACCGACCGTCGCGAGGTTCTGGTGCCGGGCGCCGCCGGCACCCCCGATGTGCGGGTGCTCCTGTACGCGCCGAAGGGCAGCTACGGCGCGGCCCCGGCGCTGCTCTGGATGCACGGCGGAGGGTTCGTCACCGGCTCCGCTGACAACGACGACCTCACCTGCCGGCGCATCGTCAGCGAGACGGGCGCCGTCGTCGCCTCCGTCGACTACCGGCTCGCACCCGAGACCCCGGCCCCTGGCCCGCTCGACGACTGCTACGCGGTCCTGAGGTGGCTGCATGCCGAAGCCGAGAGCCTCGGCGTCGACGTCGGACGGATCGCGGTCGGCGGGGCCAGCGCCGGCGGTGGCCTCGCGGCATGCCTGGCGATCCTCGCCCGCGACCGCGGCGAGATCACCATCGGCTTCCAGCTCCTGATCTACCCGATGCTGGACGACCGGACCGGTACCTCCCGGCCAGCCCACCCCTATGCCGGCGAGTTCGTGTGGACGCCGGCCGACAACCACTTCGGCTGGTCCTCGCTGCTCGGGACCGAGCCCGGTGCGGCCGGCGTCTCGCCGTACGCGGCCGCCTCGCGGGTGCCGAGCGCGGCGGGGCTGCCCCGGACGTTCCTCTGCGTGGGCTCGCTCGACCTGTTCGCGGTCGAGAACCTGGCCTACGCCACGAAACTCATCGAAGCCGGAGTGCCGACCGAACTGCACGTCTACGCCGGGGGCTACCACGGCTTCCCGATGATGCCCGACGCCAAGCTGACGAAGGCATACTTCCGCGACTTCCTCGGCTCACTCAGCCGTTTCTGCGGCCGCCTGACCGCCTGACCGCCCACGCTGGAATCAGGTTCGGCTTCACCGACGCCGACCTCGCCACCACCAGCAACGCCCTCATCGACGCCCTCGTCGCACCCGACAACACCCGATTCTCCAGGCGTGCTGCCTTGGCGCGACGGCGCGCACAGCCGGGCTTCGGTAGGCGGGTGGACCATCCCGCGCTCACGGTCGGTTCGCGGGACCGGCCCGTCACCCTCCCCCCGGACGGGGAAGGAGCCCGGGCACGATGTAACGCTCGACGAAGTCCCGTTTCGCCTCGTCGGGCCGCGTCGCCCACGGCGGGCCGAGCAGCAACAGCGCCACGGTGTTCATCCACCGGCTCGTCTCCCGAAGATCAAGATCCGCGCGGAGCTGACCCTGCACGCGCCACCTCTCCAGAAGCGGGCCGAGGTGGAGATGAAACGCATCAGCGACAGCCTCGGACCGCAACTCCAACGAGGTGACCAACCAGCGGCCCTCCCCCGAGAACATCACCTCGTTGAGTGGATCGCCCGCCACAAGGCCGATCGAGTACATGATCAGATCCACGACCGACCGGGCCGCGTCGTCCGGGTGCTCCACCATCCCGAGGACACGCCGCATCCCGTTGTCGACCCGGCTGAGCACCACACCGAGGACCAGCTCATCGCGAGACCCGAAATAGCGATAAACCGTGGACCGAACGACCGCCGCCTCCTTCGCAACGGCGTCCACCGTCAGCCGCGAGGTACCCCGCGCGACCAGCACCCGCTGCGCCGCCGCGACCAGCCGACGCCTCGCCTCCTCATCATCGACGAGCGCCGTCTCGCTACCCCACCGAACCCGCCCCCCCGAACCCACACCGGACGACCCAGCCTCATCGGACACCACAACCCCCAACTCACTCCAGCGCGGGCCAGGTGGCCGAGTCGGCGAACCGCGTCGCCTTCCCCGGCAGTGCGCAATGTACTCGCCGGCCACCTGCTGCGAGCCGTGCCCCGCACCCCACGAAGGTGCCCGACAGTCAGCTCTTCAGGGCTCGGCACAGCTCGCGAGGAAAGTGCCCGCGGCCGCCGGCGCCACGACGCGGTCGTCTTCGCCACGGACGAGTCCAACCGCTGCACGAGCGGTGATGGTCCGCGCCGGGTGAGGCGCGCTCGGCGCCAGTCCGCCGAGTCATCGCGGTGGTGAATCGCAGCCAACCACGCTGCGTATTTCCGCTCCGGTACTCGTCTCTCTACCGTGAGCTGTCGGGCCCGATCGACCGCGAGGAGCCGATGCGATGGACCGCCGCCGCAGCGAGATCGCCGACATTGTCAGCCGGCCGACCTGAAGCCCCGGCCCGCCGAGCTGAGAGGTAATTCGATGAAACTCGCCACCTTTACGGCGAATGCTGGTGCGGACGCGGACCAGCCCAGGGTCGGTGTCGTCGCGAACGGCCTGGTCCACCCGTTCCCGCCCGGACTGACCATGCACGACGTCGTGGGGCGCGGTCTGGACGCGGCTCGGCGAAGCGCCGACGAGGCGCTCGGCAGCCCCGGTCACCCGCTGGCGGACGTCCGGTTACGGGCCCCGCTGCGTCCCACCTCCGTGCGCGACTTCGTCGCTTTCGAGGAGCACGTGCAGGGGATCCGCCAGGCCATCGAGGGTTCCGCGGGCGTACCCGACGCCTGGTACGACGCACCCACCTTCTATTTCACCAACCCGCACGCCATCCTCGGGCCCGATGAGACGGTGCCTTTCCCGGCCACCTGCACGGCGCGCGACCTGGAACTGGAGGTCGCCGTCGTCCTGCTCGGGGCGGGCCGCTCGTTGAGCGTGGAGCAGGCCCGCGACCTCGTGTTCGGCTACACGATCATGAATGACTGGTCGGCGCGGGACCTGCAGGGCCGTGAGATGCAGGTCGGCCTCGGCCCGGCGAAGGGCAAGGACTTCGCCACGACCCTCGGACCGTGGATCGTCACCGCGGACGAGCTGGAACCCCATCGCGACGAGGACGGCTTCCTGCGGCTGTGGTGCGCGGTCAGCATCAACGGCGTCGAGGTCGGTCGCGATCTGCTCGCCAACATGGGCTGGACGTTCGAGGCGATGATCGCGTATGCGTCCCGGGACAGCCGGGTCGAGGCCGGCGACGTGCTCGGCTCGGGCACTGTCGGCAACGGCGGCTGCCTGGGCGAGCTGTGGGGCCGGCGTGGGCGGGAAGATCCCCCTGCCCTCGCACCGGGCGACGTCGTCACGCTCACCGTCGATGGCCTCGGCTCGCTCAGCAACGTCGTCGGCGTCGCCGGGGCGGCCCCCACGCTGCCCCCTGCCCGACGGCGCGACCCCGCGCTGGCCCGTAAGGCCGCGTCGCGGTTGTTCGGGCCGTCCCCCGCACAATCACCTGGGAGCGACCAGTGAGCCCCGACGACCTCGACCGGACCGACCCGGAAAGCGCCATCGCCGCGGCCGCCAAGCGCGTCTCCAACTGGGGTCGGTGGGGCCCGGACGACGTGCGCGGCACCATGAACTTCCTCGACGCGGACAGGCGCCGCGCGGCGGCGGCGCTCGTGCGCACCGGCGAGTCGTACTCGCTCGCGCAGCGCTTCGACATGGACGGACCGCAGAAGGGCTGGCGGCGGCGCACCAACCCGGTCCACACCATGCTCGACACCGGAGTGGACGCGGTCCACGGCGACCAGGGCTTCCCCCACGGCATCGGCGGCGCCGACGACGTCATCGCCATGCCGCTGCAGTGCTCCACCCAGTGGGACGGCCTCGGCCACATCTTCGACCACGGCATGGCCTGGAACGGCCGGCGCGCCGACAAGGTCGTCACCAGCCTGGGTGACCACGTCACCGGGATCGAGACCGTCGCCGACGTCATCGTCGGCCGCGGCGTCCTGCTCGACGTCGGCCGCGCGATCGGCGACGACGGGGAACTGCCCGACGGCTTCGCGATCACCACCGAGCACCTCGAGCGGACCATCGAGCGGCAGGGTGCCTCGGCGGCGGTCGGCCGCGGCGACCTCCTGCTGGTGCGCACCGGCCAGCTCACCCGGGCTCGCCGCGACGGCTGGGGTGACTACGCCGGTGGCCCGGCGCCCGGTCTGTCCTTCACGACCGCCGGCTGGCTGCACGCCACCGAGATCGCGGCCATCGCCACCGACACCTGGGGCTTCGAGGTACGGCCCAACGAGTTCGACCACGCCTTCCAGCCCCTGCACCAGGTCGCGATCCCCCACATCGGCCTGTTCCTCGGCGAGATGTGGGACCTCGACGCGCTCGCGGCCGCCTGCGCCGCCGATGGCGTCTACGAGTTCTTCCTCGCCGCCGGCCCACTCCCGGTCACCGGCGCGGTCGGTTCCCCGGTCAACCCGATCGCCGTGCGCTGAGCAACCGACCGCCAACCCGCAGGAGCCGCCCAGTCGCCGTGTACTGAACGACGTAGAACGAGTCACCGTCGGCCAGGGGGACGGTCGGGTGCCTGGTAGCCCTTCGTCCCGAAGATCACTCCGCCGTCCAGGTCGAGATGGCGGACGGCAGGGCGCCCCGGCCCGGGCCAGCCCCACACCGCGGGTACGGACCGTGCCCACAACCCCGTTCCCCGCCACGCCGGCTATTAGCTGGTCGGGAAACTCCTTTCTCCTACAATCTTGTTTCAGCACCCGCACGGTTAGAACGCGGGTTATCCGTTCCGCGTAGCATCAATGCCGAGGATGCGTCCGGCGCGGGTCGTGGTTACCCGCGCGGACGCGCTGTGGCCGTCGTCCCGCGGCGGCGACGACTCTGGCTCGGGGGAACTGTGGCGGATGGTCTGACCGACGACGAGGTGGCGGCTCTCGCGCGGGCGTTTCACCGACCGAGCAGTGCCACGACGCTGCTCGATCGGGCCGGGCTGGACCGGTCAGAGCAGCCAACATGGTCCGCGCACACCTCGCTGGAGTTCTGGCGGGAAATCGGCACCCTGCTCGACGTCGGCCTGCTGGTCGACGGCCGGCGCCGGATCCTCGCCGCCGCCAGCCAGTCCTATCCCGTCAATCCGGTATTCCTCGCGGGTCTCGCCGCGACGTCGGTGCTCCTCCTCGCCGTCGAGCCGGTGCGGTTCAGCGCGACCGGCGCGCCGCTGGCGGTGGACTGGCGGGACGGCCTGCGCGGCGTTCTCGACCGGGCGGCCCGCGGCTGGCGGCTGCCGCCCGGCGCACTGCGTGTAGGCGATCGTGGCACCCGCCTTCTCGGCGTCATCCGCGGCGACGTCTCCGCGACCCGGGTCGTCGCCGACCTCGTCGGCGAACTGACCCGCGCGGCGGCCGCCCACAACAGCGCGCACGCTGCCGCGGACCGCATCCGGCTGCGGCTCGCGCTGCACCTGAGCAGCCGCCTCGACGTCAGCGCCGCCAGCGCCGCCCTCGAGGGGTCCGCCGCGGCGACCGCGTCCCGTCTGGTCGACGCGGTCGCTCTGGATCACGTGCTGCGTGAGTCCCCCGCCGCCGACGTCGCGCTGATCATCTCGGCGGCGCTGTTCGAGTCGGCCGTGCGACCCCGGCTGCCCGGCCTCGATCCCGCGGCGTTTCACCGCGTGGACGTCAACCTTCCCGGACGGGGTAACGACCGGACAGCCTGGGTGGGCGTGTTCAGCCCACTGCCGGCGGCCGACGCCAACCCATCCCGGGACGACGACCGGACCCCGGTCCCGGGCGGGGTCAGCAGCTGGGACTTCATCGTCTCCGTCGCCGACGAGGACCACGACTGGGGCGAGTGGCTCGCCTGGGAGCTGGAAAGCAGCGGCCATCACGTGCACCTGCATGCCTGGGACGTCGTGGCCGGGCAGTACCGGACCAACCGGCTCGACGAGGCGATCAGGAACACCAGGCGGATGCTCGTCGTGCTCACCGAGCACTACCTGCGGGCGCCGCGGATGCAGGCCGAATGGACGACAATGTGGGACACCGACCCGGCCGGGGTGAACCGCCGGCTGATACCGGTCCGGGTCGAGGTATGCCGGCCGGAGGGGCTGCTACGCGGCATCTCCTACATCGACCTCGTCGGGCTGGACGACGACGCGGCGAAGGCCGCCCTGCGGCGCGGGCTCGAAGCCTCCCTGTCGGGGCGCTTCCGTCCCAGCACGCCGCCCCCGTTCCCCAGCTCGCGCCGCGGCGGTTGACACCGCTCAGCGTTGATCGAACGGGAATCGCTAGGCGAGCGGGAGATACAGCCGGTTGCCGCCGGCGGTGAACTCCTCGGCCTTCGCGCGCAGGCCGTCCTCGATCACCTCCGTGGCCATGTCGTCGCCGGCGGTCTCGTCGCCGGTGGTGCCCGACTGGGCCCGCACCTGATGGGACAGCTTCATCGAGCAGAAGTGCGGGCCGCACATCGAACAGAAATGCGCGGATTTCGCGGCGGGTGCCGGCAGGGTCTCGTCGTGGTAGGCGCGGGCGGTGTCCGGGTCGAGGGCAAGGTGGAACTGGTCCTCCCAGCGGAACTCGAAGCGGGCGTCCGACAGCGCGTCGTCCCAGGCGCGGGCGCCGGGATGGCCCTTGGCCAGGTCCGCCGCGTGCGCGGCGATCTTGTAGGCGATGACACCGGCCTTGACGTCGTCCCGGTCAGGCAGGCCGAGATGTTCCTTCGGGGTGACGTAGCAGAGCATCGCGGTGCCGTGCCAGCCGATCACGGCGGCGCCGATCGCCGAGGTGATGTGGTCGTAGCCGGGCGCGATGTCGGTGGTCAGCGGCCCGAGTGTGTAGAAGGGGGCGTCGTGGCAGATCTCCCGCTGCAGGCGCACGTTCTCCTCGACCCGGTGCAGCGGCACATGCCCCGGGCCCTCCACCATCACCTGGACGTCGTGCTCCCAGGCAATCTGGGTCAGCTCCCCCAGCGTCGCCAGCTCGGCGAGCTGCGCCTCGTCGTTGGCGTCGGAGATCGAGCCGGGCCGCAGCCCGTCACCGAGGGAGAACGTGACGTCGTACGCCGCCAGAACCTCGCAGAGCTCGGTGAAATGGGTGTAGAGAAAGTTCTCCTCGTGATGGGCGAGGCACCAGGCCGCGAGAATGGAACCGCCGCGCGAGACGATTCCGGTCCGCCGCCGCGCGGTCAGCGGGACGTAGCGCAGCAGCACCCCGGCGTGCACCGTCATGTAGTCGACGCCCTGCTCGCACTGGCGGATGACGGTATCCCGGTAGATCTCCCAGGTGAGTTCCTCCGGGCGCCCACCCACCTGCTCCAGGGCCTCGTAGATCGGCACCGTGCCGACGGGCACGGGGGCGTTGCGCAGAATCCACTCGCGCGTGCGGTGGATGTCCGCGCCGGTGGACAGGTCCATGACCGCGTCGGCGCCCCAGCGCGTCGCCCACACCATCTTCTCGACCTCCTCCTCGATGGAGGAGGTCACCGCCGAATTACCGAGGTTGGCATTTATCTTCACCAGGAACGCGCGGCCGATCGCCATCGGCTCCAGCTCCGGATGGTTGACGTTCGCGGGCAGCACGGCCCGGCCGGCCGCGATCTCGGCCCGCACCACCTCCGCCGGCAGTCCCTCCCGCACGGCGACGAACTCCATCTCGCGGGTGATCTCGCCGCGCCGCGCGTAGGCGAGCTGGGTGACGGCTTCGCTCCCGGCCGACGCGCGCCGGGCGCCCCGCCCGCCGCTTGCCGCGGTGTCACCGCGCGCGGCCAGCCAGCCGGCCCGCAGTAGCGGCAGGCCGCGGCGCACGTCAATCTCCACATCCGGATCGGTGTACGGGCCGGACGTGTCGTACAGCACGACGCTGGCGCCGGTGCTGAGCATGACCTCCCGCATCGGCACCCGCAGATCCCCGCCCGGGCCGGCGAGCCAGGTACGCCGGCTGCCCGCCAACGGCCCGGTGGAAACAGAGGTGGATCGCGGCGGCGTAACAGAAAATGAGGACACCGTATGAACTCCCTACGCCGGCATTACCCGGACAGGTTCTGCGGTCGGCGGCCCGAGCCGCCCTCTCAGCCCCTCGTTCGGAGCTCCCGCGCTTTGTTGTTCCCGCTCGCACAAGAGTAGGTCGGCGCGGGCGGCAATACCTCGGAATCCGGGAATGCCGCGGATTCCCGGCCGGCCGGCTCGGCGCCAAGCCGCGCTGAGCAGGCGTGATGCTGAGCAGGCGTGATGCTGAGCAGGCGCTACTCGGGCGGCGTCGGCTCGTCGGCGCCAGGCGGTGGGGCCGCCGCGCCGAGATAGGTCGCTTCGAGGAGATCGGGACGGGCCGCGAGCTCGGCCGCGGTGGCGGACAGCGCGATCCGGCCCCGGTCCAGCACGTAGCCCCGGTCCGCCACCCGCAGCGCGATCGCGGCGAACTGCTCGACGAGCAGCACCCCCGTGGACGTCTCCGCCGCGATCGTCCGCAGCAGCTCGAGCAGGGTGGGGGCCACCCCCGGGGCGAGCCCGAAGGACAGCTCGTCGACGAGCAGCAGCCGCGGCCGGCGCACCAGCGCGACGGCCAGCGCGAGGCGCTGGCGCTCCCCACCGGACAGCTCCCCCGCCGCCCGGTCGAGCAGCGGGCCGAGCGGCGGGAACCAGGCCAGCACCCGCTCGATCTCGCCTCGGTGCTGCCGCCCGGCGGCCAGCTTCAGGTTCTCCCGCACCGTCAGCCGCCCGAGCGCGCCGCGTCCCTGCGGGACGACCGCCAGCCCGCGCCGGGCCAGCACGCTCGGCCGGACCCGCCGGGTCCACTCGCCGAACAGCGCGATCCGTCCGGAACTGGCCGGCACCAGCCCGGCCGCGGTACGGATCAGGGTCGTCTTGCCGGCACCGTTGGCGCCCAACAGCGCGACGATCTCGCCGGCCCGCACGGCCAGGGAGACCTCCCGCAGCACCGGACCCTCGTTGTAGCCGCTGGTGACTCCCTCGAACACGAGCAGGTCGCCCCCACGCCCGGCCGAGGCCACCGGCACCGCCGACCGGTCCGACGGGTCGGGCGAGGTCGCACGCAGCCGGACCTCGATCGGCCGGCTCTCGCGCGGCTGGGCCGTCAGCGACGCTGCCTCCAGCGACTCTGCCTCCAGCGACTCTGCCTCCAGCGACTGTGCCTCCAGCGACTGTGCCTCCAGCGGCTTGGCTTCACTGCGCTGGACTGCCGCCGACAGCGCGGACGCCGAGGCCGATGGTGCGTCCGGCTCGCCGAGGTAAGCCGCGCGGACAGCGGGATCGGCACGGACCTGCGCGGGCCGACCGCGGGCGACGATCCGGCCACTGTCCAGCACGAGGACCTGATCACAGAGGTCGAGGACGAGCTGCACATCGTGGTCGACCAGCAGCACGGCGATGCCGCGTCCGGCGGCGCCACGCACGCGGGCGGCCAGCTCGTGCCGGTCGGCCGGGTCGAGACCCGCGGCCGGCTCGTCCAGCAACAGCACCTTCGGGGCGCCGACCAGGGCCCGGC
>NZ_JALKFU020000139.1 GCF_023242965.2 Frankia sp. AgKG'84/4 | reverse complement strand
CGATGAAGAGGGCAAGGCCGAGCACCGCCCGGCGCGGGTAGGTACGAAACGCCGTCGACGCGATCGTCCGCAGCGGGTTCGTCCCGGACCGCCGGGGGGTCGCGGCGATCGCCGCCGATCTGGGCGACGCATACGCCGCGGGGCTGCGCCGGGCGGTCGGGAACGTCGCCGGGGCCTGGCTCGCGATCATGCTTGTTCCGCTGCTCACCACCCTGGGGTGGGTGCGGGTGCGTCCGGTGGCGGGGCTGCTCTGGCTGGCCCTGGCCGGGTTGATCGCCGTGACCGCGCGGCGGGTCCGCCGCGGCGCGCTGACCCGGGGCGAGGCGTTCGCGCTTGTCGCCGTGACACTCGCGATCGTGGTCGCCGCCACCGCGAACACCAGGGGCGGGTACATCGTGCGGATCAGCGACTGGCCGTTGCTGGTCGTCCCCCTGCTCCTGGCGTTCGTGACCGCCTCCCGGCCGAAGCGGGAGTGGATCGCGGCACTGGTGGTGACGGTTCTGCTGCTCGCCGTGCTGGTCTTGCGGCGGCACACAGGTCAGGACCTGGTCATCGCCCGGCTCGGTTCGATCGTCTACGGCTGCTGCGTCGTTCAGATCATCACGGCGATGCTCGGCCCGCTGCTGCGCGCCACAGCCGACTCGACCGCCCGCAGGCTGGCCGCCGAGGCGGAGCTCGCCGCCCATGCCGACTCCACGCCGATGATCCGTCGGGAGCGGGTCGCCTGGCTGGGCACGGTCGAGCAGGACGTGCTGCCGCTGCTGTCCGGCGTGGTCGAGGGAAGGCTGGATCCGGCTACGCCGACGGTGCGCAGCCGGTGCGCCGGGCAGGCTGCGGCGATCCGCCGGATGCTGACCGGCGGCGGGCCGTCCTCGGCGCTCGCCGAACTGGACGCGGTGCTCGGGGATGCCGCCGGCGCGGGCGTCGGGGTGGAGGTTCAACGGGACGGCGACCTGCGGTGCGCCCCGCGCGCGGTCCGTGCCGCGCTGGCCGACCGGGTCGGCGAGGTACTCGCCGCGGCACCGGGAGGCCGGGCGATCGTGACGATCCTCTGGTCGCCGCAGGGCGGCAGCGTCTTCGTCACCATGCCCTGGCCTGCCGGGGCGCCGCCGGTCACACTCGGCGGCGCGCGGGGGGTCGAACCGGGCCTCGGGGTGGACGTCGCGGTAGACGACGGCTGGCTGAGCGTCGAACTGAGCTGGCCGCCGCCGGCTGCGGGGTCTACAGCTCGTTGACGATCCGCCGCAGGAGATCGGGAGTCTCCGCCGGCGTCGTGCTGTCCACGCTGAGCCGGTTGTAGACCTCCATGTAGCGGTCGACCTCGTCGCGCTTGTCGAGGTAGCTCGAGCTGGTGAGCTGCTCGAGGTAGACCACGTCGGGCAGGTCCATCTCCGGGAAACGCAGGATTGTGAACGCGCCGCCCTCCGCCGCGTGGCCGCCGAAGGCGAACGGCATCACCTGAAGGGTCAGGTTCGGCATCTCGGCGAGGGCGATGAGGTGCTCGATCTGGGCGCGCATCACCTTCGGCCCGCCGATCGGGCGGCGCAGAGCAGCCTCGTCCACGACTACCCACAGTCGCGGCGCGTTGGCGCGGTACAGCAGCTTCTGCCGGTTGATCCGGACGCTTACGCGCCGCTCGATGACCTCGGACGACAGACCGCTGCCACCCTGCGTGATGATCGCGCGGGCGTACTCCTCGGACTGGAGCAGGCCCGGAATGAACTGCACCTCGTACGTCCGGATTAGCTGAGCCGACTCCTCCAGCCCGACGTATGGCTGGAACCAGGTGGGCAGGACATCATTGAAGTTCTGCCACCAGCCGGCGGTGTTCGCTTCCCGGACGAGCGCCAGCAAAGGCGCCCGCTCGCCTTCCTCCGTGACCTGATAGAAAGTCAGAAGGTCGGCTACATCACGCTCTTTGAAGCTGACCCTCCCCAGCTCCATCCGGCTGATCTTCGACTCCGAGGCGCGGATGTGGTAACCCGCGGTCTCCCGGGTGATGCCCTTCCCCTCGCGAAGTCGACGTAGCTGGGAGCCGAGGAGGATCCGACGCACGGTCGGTCCACTTCCCGGCTGAGCTGTCGTCACGGTCGGCCCCCTCGCCATCGGTCAACGCAAGAGTATGACATCTGATCTTCTGGTTCCGGTTACGTCTCTGGTTCTCATGTTGGAGTTGGTGCCGCTTCTTTAGCGTGGTAAGGGTTATTTATATACTCGCTCACGGAGAGTGCAGGGAGCGGGTGTCCACTTCCTGGCCCGATTAGACGTCGACGCTCGGCGACCGAGGTCTGGCTGTGGCTCGGTGTGATGCAAGACTTCCGTTCTGTTTCCGGGAACGCGGAAGTTGATCGATCCAGGCGCTGGCGAACGGAACTCCGTCCGGTCCGCGTGCACCCGCTGTCGCTTCCCTACGTCCTCACCCCTCACTGGCCCTCCGTCGGGGCGCACGCGGTCGGGTTCGCCCTGCCTCTCGCGTGCGACGGTCCGATTTCACTCGACGTGGCGGTCGGGGAGCGGCGCCGGACTGCCCACTCGGGTGGGTCGGGCCGGTCCGCGCGGCCGCCGAGGGCCGGCGTCGATGGTCGGAACGGGCCGGTTCACCGCCGAGCAGGTGTACGCGTGCGTGCGCTCGCGTGCGACCCACATCCGATCCATGGCTGTCGGATGCCGCCGACGAGAGGGTGCGTGGTGCGTACATGCCAGCCGTGGCCCGACGATGGGCCCCCGTTGCTTTACCTGTCCTGTCTGCGCTCCTCTGCGGGATGGCCTGCGCCACCCTCGTGGCGGGATACCCGGTCTGCCCGCGCCTGCGAGTTTTGCACCTTACGGGTCCCCCTGAACGGGCGACCCGCGGGTGTCCGAGTGCGGCGCGTTTCCGGAGGCGGGTACGGGGTCATTCGTGCACCCTGGCGCCCTATCCGCCGCCTTTGTCCAATACATCCAGCCGGACGAGTTGACCCCCAACGTCGTGTTTCATCCCACTTTCACGTTCGAATACGGCTAATTCCCACCCGTTCGGGCCAGATGACCGCCTTGTGACGCCTGAATGGGGGTCATCCCGCGATGTGGCCACGCGGCCGAACGCCTGGCATTGCACCGCGGGACCTGACCACCGTCCACAGGCCGCCCCTCGCGGCCATCGCCGCGGGTGCCCGGCCGCCTCGGCGCCCCCGTTCGTTGCGCCCGATGCCCCCACCTCCCTCGCGCGTCCGCTTGCTCGCGCGCGCCCGGGTCGACGCCGCCGCCCCCGCGTGGGTCCGCCCGGTCGGCGCCTGCCCCGGGTTCGGTGCGCTGGCTGCTTGCGGCCCTGCCGTCCGTCGGCATGCACCCCCCGTGGTGTCTGGCCCTCCGTCGTGCCAACGGATAGCCCGATGGTCGGCGGGACGTCGATCGCCGTCGACAATCGCACGTGAGGTTGTGGTGCGCACATGCGACCCGCTTGATGCACGTGCACCCGACCGTGCTGTATCGTGAGCCGAAGTTCGTGCAGGCGCACACGCGGTCATCTCGGAGCGACACGGGGGGTCTTCCGGGATGATCCGCGAGGTGTCCATCGCGGCGCGGCGGTGCGACAGGCGGGCTGCGTGGGATGAGGGGGCGGCGCAGCACGGCCCTTCGGGCTTCGGGAGAGCGCATGGGCAAGATTTACAGCGGCATGCCGGCGACGGCACTGGAGCGTGTGACCTGGCAGAAGAGCCGGCGGAGCAACTCCCAGGGCAACTGCGTCGAAATGGCGAGGCTCCCCGGTGACGAGGTCGCCGTGCGCAACTCCCGGCACCCCAACGGACCCGCTCTCGTCTACACCCGGGCCGAGATCGAGGCGCTGATACTCGGCGCCAAAGACGGCGACTTCGACAACCTCCTGCAGTAGCCACCCCTAGACATGGTCATGCTGACTCCGGTCATCTCCTCCTCGTGGGCCCCTTCGGCGACCGCGAAGGCCGCCGCCTCGCGAACTGACGCAGCCCCCGTCACCCCCTGGCAGCCGGATCGGATGGACACGCGGCACGACGGCGACGACCCCCTCGCCTCCCGTACCAGCCTCCCCCAGCGGTCAGCGGTCACCCTCGCGTGTTCGTCGGCCCCCCGGACCGGAGACACCATGACCTCTCCTCCCGCGGAACGGATCTTCAACTCCGGGGATCTTCCGCTGCTCTCCCTGCCCGGCGCCGACGGACTGATCACCTGTCAGTGGACCCGGGAGAACCTCGGCATGCCGGCGCCCGCGGCCGACAGCGACGCGAGCGCGCAGCGACGCCGCGCCCAGGTCGGGTTCGTGCTGGTGGAGCCGGCCTGGCTGGTGCGGGCGGCCGCCGAGCGGGTTCGCGCGCCGGGAGTGGACGCGGTCGTGCTGCACGCCCATGCCAGCCCGCCCGGTCGCAGCGCGTTGGCGCTGGCCTTCGCCTCCCACCTGCGCAACGTCCTGCGGCGCCCGGCGGCCGGCGTCGACACCAGGCTTGGCAACAACGTCGTGACGGCGGGCCTGCGCCCGGACCTGTGCGGCTTCGAGGACCTGGTTCGGATTCCGCATCTGGTCACGATCACGGATGGCACGGGCGCGGTCGCCGACACGGTCGTCTGGGAGATCATGACCATCGACCAGTTCGACGGCTGGCTGGACGGCGCGCCACGCCCCGACCAGCGGGCCATCGAAGCGCACCTGCCGGGCCTGCTTCGGCTGCGCGGGCTGCAACGACTCGGCCGGCTGGACCAGCGTCTGGCCGGCGTGCTGACCGACATGCTCGACGGCGGGCCGCTGACCACCCGCCTGGTCCACCGCTTCCCCAGGGTGGTGCTCCCGCTGGCCGCCGCGGCCTGAACGGGCCGGCCGGCGCCGGATCCCACCTCGGCCGTCCCGCAGCGTCGCGGGCCGGTCGAGGTGCCCACCGGCCGGCGGCGCGGCCCGGGGACCGGCCGGTGGTGCCGTGACAGCCAGCGACCACCCTGGCGCCCGTCTCGGCGCAGCCCGGAGGATCACGCAGGACGCCGCTACCTGGCGCCGCGGCGACCGCGTCGTTCCCTCCGGGCTGTGCCGGCCGCGCTCCGCGGGGGCCAGGGCGGTGAGCCAAGGGTGCCAGCGCGGCCCAGAGCCGGGGCTTCATGTGTCCTTGTGTGTGCTGCCGCCCCCGCAGGGAACCGGCATGCGCGACGGTTGGTCTGCGGCGCGCCTAACACCACCAGACAGTCGTTGTGGGCCTATGGTCAGGCGCACCGGAACGCCGCTTTATGGGGAGAGTCGCGGATGACCGTATCGCTCGAGGACGCCCGTCGGATCATCGCCGCCGGCGAAAGGTATGCGATTCACCTCGGTCAACCGGTTAACATCGCTGTCGTAGATCACGCTGGCATTTTGGTGGCACACGTCCGCATGGACAATGCCCGGCTGCGGACCGCCGACATCTCGGTCGAGCGTGCCTGCGCGGCGCGGGCCTCCGCGCTGCCGGCGCGTCTGGTGAACCATGCCGGGGGTCCCGGTGACCTCGGTGACGGGGAGTGGGATGTCGTGCCAGCCCAACCCGGCTCCGGCCTCACCGGCGCGGTGCCGCTGCGCCGCGACGGTCTGATCGTCGGTGCGGTCGGGGTCAGCGGCGGCCCCACTCCGCACGACGAGGCGATCGCCCGGGCCGCCGCCGCCGCCTTCTGATCGCTCCGAACCTCCCGGGCACCCCGCCGACAGGCCGGCCTCCAACCTCGTCCCCAGGGTTGGTCCGGCCCGCTCAGCACGTCGTAGGGCGACGCGGACGACGAGCGGATGCCCTGCGTTGTCCGCCGTGTGGCAATCTCACAAAATCTCCTGATTGCTGTCGTCGCGGCTGATCGGGTGCCTAGCGTGGTCCCCGTGGCAAGCGTCGCGGCCTCGCACGCCGGATCGCGCCAACGGCGTCGAGCCAGGGCCGCACTGGCTGGACTGGCGTGTGTGGCGATGGCCCTGGCCCTCGGCGGCTGCCGGGTGCCCGGCGAGGGCAGTGCGGCGGCGCCGGTCTGCGCCGAACCAGGCGTGAGCGTGGACGCGGTCCGGCTCGGCCTGCTCTACCCGGACACGGGGAACTCGGCGTCGCTGTTCCTGCCGTTCCGCGCCGGCGTGGACGCCCGGCTCGGCGTCGCCAACGCCGCCGGGGGCGTGCACGGCCGCCAGGTCCGCTACGCCTGGCGCGACGACACCTCAAGCCCCACGGGCAATGACGCCGCCGCGCGCACCCTCGTGCGCGACGACCGGGTCTTCGGCGTCCTCGAGTCCTCCTCGGTGGCCAGCGGTTCCGCTGCCTACCTGCACGCGGTGGGGGCGCCCGTCGTCGGCCCGGCACTGGAGGCCGTCTGGACGCACAACGACAACATGTTCAGCTATTCGAACCTTGTTTCCGACGGACCTTCGGTGACTGTCTGGGGCGACTTCGTCGCGGAGCGAGGAGGCCATCGCGCGGTGATCGCGCAGTCGGGGTTCTCGGCGACGTCGGTGGCGATGGCCGACAAGCTGGAAGCGAGCCTGCGGGCGGCCGGGATCCCGGTGGTGGGCCGGGTCGACGCGACGGGACCCATCGACGTGGCGGGGATCGGCCGCAGGGTACTCGACAGCACAGCCGATGTCCTGGTCGGCACGGTGACCGGCGCTGCTTTCGGCCAGGTCGTGGTCGGTGCCCGGGTGGCACGGGCGAACCTGAAGGTCATCCTCTCGCCGGTCAGCTACGACCAGCGGCTGCTGCGGCTGTTCGGCCCCGCGCTGGCCGGTCTTTACACGTTCGTCGACTACCAGCCGTTCGAGGTGAACACCGCGGCGCACCAGCGCTTCTTGGCCGCCATGCGCACCTACGCGCCGCAGATCTCGCCGCCGGCCCAGCAGTCCGCGCTGGCGGGCTGGATCTCGACGGACCTGTTCCTGCACGGCCTCGCCGCCGCCGGGCCGTGCCCGAGCCGGGCGGCGGTCATCCGGCTTCTGCGCGCAACGAAGGGCTACGACGCGGACGGGTTGCTGCCCGCCCCGATCGACTTCTCGTCGGCGGCCGGCAAGGTCAACCGCTGCTACACCTTCCTTCAGGTCAACGCGGATGCCAAGGGCTTCGACCTGATCCGCCCGGCGCCCCGCTGCGGCAGCGAGATCAGCCAGTAGGGCCGGCACCGGCGGGGGAGCCGGACCGGCTCGGATGGGCGTTCGCGGTCCCCGCCGAGGGGATTCGCGCACGTGGGCGGGCCGCCGTAGCGTTGAGCTGGAAGGTGTGAGCGGCTTCGGCCTCACACCACACCCCCTGGGGAGGGTGGTCGGACTAGCATCGCGGACGCGACCGAAAACAGTGCAGCTCGGTGGGCTGGTCCACGATCGCCCGGCGGTCGTCCCGGCTCGGCTTGCCGCCCGATCCCACGGATGACCCGTACCAGGAGATGCCAGTGAGTTCTACGCCTGTCAACGTCACCGTCACCGGTGCTGCCGGTCAGATTGGCTACGCCCTGCTGTTCCGTATCGCGTCGGGTCAGCTACTGGGTGCCGACACGCCGGTCAAGCTGCGGCTGCTGGAGATCCCGCAGGCAGTCCGGGCGGCCGAGGGCACCGCGCTCGAGCTTGAGGACAGCGCCTTCCCGCTGCTCGCCGGTGTGGACGTGTTCGACGACGCCAAGCGCGCGTTCGAGGGCACGAACGTCGCCCTGCTCGTCGGCGCCCGCCCGCGGTCGAAGGGCATGGAGCGCGGCGACCTGCTGTCCGCCAACGGCGGCATCTTCAAGCCGCAGGGCGAAGCGATCAACAGCGGCGCCGCCGAGGACATCAGGGTCCTGGTGGTCGGCAACCCGGCGAACACGAACGCGCTCATCGCCCAGACACACGCGCCCGACGTGCCCGCGGAGCGGTTCACCGCGATGACCCGCCTGGACCACAACCGGGCGATCGCGCAGCTCGCGAAGAAGCTCGGCGTCGCCAACACCGAGATCAAGAAGATCACGATCTGGGGCAACCACTCGGCGAGCCAGTACCCCGACATCTTCCACGCCCAGGTGGGTGGCCGCAGCGGTGCCGAGGCCGTGGGTGACCAGAAGTGGATCGCCGAGGAGTTCATCCCGCGGGTCGCCAAGCGCGGCGCCGAGATCATCGAGGTGCGGGGCGCGTCGTCCGCCGCCTCTGCCGCCTCCGCGGCCATCGACCACGTCTACACCTGGGTGAACGGCACCCCCGAGGGGGACTGGACCTCCGCGGCGCTGCCGTCCGACGGTTCCTACGGGGTGCCCGAGGGGCTCATCTCCTCGTTCCCGGTCACCGCCGTCGGTGGCCGTTTCGAGATCGTGCAGGGCCTCGAGCTCGACGCGTTCTCCCGCGAGAAGATCGACGCCTCGGTGAAGGAACTCGCCGAGGAGCGGGAAGCCGTCCGCGCGCTCGGCCTGATCTGAGCTGACTCGAGCGCCGCGGCGGCGACCTGCCGCCGCGGCGATCCCGCTCGCACGCGAGGGACCTCCCCGGCCGGCTCTCGGGAAGTTCCGGTTCTGCGCTCCCGCACCGGGTTTAGAATGATCCCCGGTCACCGACCCCGCTACGTAGCAGCCAAGGTCGGGTTCGGTTGGAGACCGCACACCGGTTCGGGGGAACTCGTGACGCAGAAGCTGAGCGAGCGGGAGATCGAGGCGCTGTCTCGCACCTTCTGCACGCGGACCAGCGCCATTCAGCTGTTGGAACAGGCCGGCCTGTCCCGGGGGCGGGCACCGGTGTTCACCGGCTCGCCGGGCGAGTTCTGGTCCGAGGTCTCCGCAGAGCTTGATGAGGGCCTGTTGCTGGAAGGTCGGGCTCGGATCCTCGCGGCCGCGGCGAAGCGATATCCCGCCAACGCGGTGTTCGCCGCGGCTGGTCCGGCGCGGCGAACGGCGCCGGAGCCCCGCGCCGCCCACGCGGGTCGGTCGAGTGGTTGGGCGCCGGCCGCCCAACCGCGCCACGCGAGCCTGTTCTGCCTCGACGCCCGCGGCTACAGCAAGAACGGCATGCTTGCCCAGATCGACTGGCGCAATGGTCTGCGGGGCATCGTGGAGCAGGCGATGCGCGGCGTCGGCCTGGTCGATGACGTGGTCCTGCTGAACCAGGACCACGGCGACGGCTGTCTGGTCGCCGTCGACGGGTCGGTCGAGAAAGCCAGGCTGGCCAGCGATTTCGTCCGGGAACTGCGGATCGCCCAGCGCGAGTTCAACGCGGCTCGCGAGGGTGCTCGCCTGCGGCTGCGGATGTCCCTGCATCAGGGCGACGTGATCATCGACGGGAAGGGTGCGGCCGGCGACGCCGTCGTGGTCACCGCGCGCCTCATCGACGCGGAGCCGGTGCGCGCGATCCTGGACCGCTACGAGGACGCGGACCTCGTGCTGGCCCTGTCCCCGGAGTTCTACCGCGACACCGTCGCCGAACGTCTCCGCGACCTGGATCCCAGCCAGTTCCGCAAGATCCCATTGACGGTCGGCACCAAGTTCTCCGGCAGTGCCTGGGTGACCCTGCCTGGATCGTCGATGAACCCACCTGCGGATGGTGAGGGTAAGCCCGCTCCTGGCTCCGGCGCAGCGCCGCCCTTTCCGGGCTCCTGACGGTCCGCTGCGACGTCTGACCTGAGGGGCCGCTGGTCGGTCAGCGGGCGCCGAGGTGCTGCGCGCCCCCGGACGCGTGTGCCAGCAGGTGCCGCAATCCTCGGCCATAGCTGGTGCTGCCATCGAAGCGGCTCCATTCCGTGAGAGCGGCCATCAGGGTGCTCACCTCGGTCGCCGACGCCTCGCCGGTGCGCGCCCGCTCGATGAGGCTGTGCAGACGAGCGGTCCAGGCGAGCGCGTCGTTGCCGGCGGCTCGCGCGCGCCGTGCCGCCTCGTCAACGCGCGCGCGTCGCAGCATCGGGCGGTCGGTCGCGGTCGGAGCCTCGGCGAGGCGGATGAGCCCGGCGGCCCGCCCCGCGTCCGACCGGACGCGGCCGTACGCGGCCAGCGATCGTCGCCACAGTTCCTCGGCGCGTTCTCGATGGGCCGGCCGGAGAGCGGGAATCAGCATGCCGTCCCAGCGGCGGCCCAGCGTCAACGCGCCGCCGTCGGGGAAGCCGGCCCAGTCACCCCGCACCAGCGCGGCGTGCGCCAGGGTGGCGTCATCCGCGCCGCCCGCTGTCTCCACCGTGTCCAGCGCCCGCCCGGCCGCGGCCTCCCGGCCCGCGCGAAACAGTAGGTCCGCTCGCAGGATCTGACCGTAGGCGCTGGCCTGCCGCACGGGGAGTTCCGCGAGCCGGGCGACGAACGCGTCCGCCACCGCTAGCGCGTCGCCGGTCGCTTCGGGGCTGTGTAGCTGAGGGTCCTCGGCCGGCGGAATGATCAGGTGCGGCCCGTCCACGATGGCCACGGCGGAGCCGACCTTCGGCCCGGTGATGATCACGACGTTGCCTGACCCGGAGACGAGTTCCGCACCATTCTTCGGCGCGCCCCCCGTGGCGGTGTCGTCGGCTCCGTCGGGCTGGTGCCGCGCGGCGATGCTCGTCCCGGCACTGACGGAGGGAACCGGCAGCGATGGCGTGGCGCGGTCCGCGCCCGCCTTCGCCGCGGGCTCGGTCGGCTCGACGACTCCGGGGTCGGCCGCGGGGGAGCCGGGCCCCGCTGCCGGGCTGAGAGC
>NZ_JALKFU020000138.1 GCF_023242965.2 Frankia sp. AgKG'84/4 | reverse complement strand
CGCGGCACCGGCCCGGCGGCCGGGCGAGCCGGGTACGGCCGAGGCGGCGTCCTCGGCCAGAGAGGTACGTCCGGACGGCTATTATCCGACGGGCCCGCTGCCAGGCCCCGCGCACGATGAGGACGCGCCGGTCTATGTGATCTCCATAGCGGCGCAGCTCGCCGGGATGCACCCGCAGACCCTGCGCTCCTACGACCGGCTGGGGCTCGTGACCCCGGGTCGCACCGCTGGGCGTGGGCGGCGTTACTCCGCCCGGGACGTCGCCCTACTGCGCGAGGTCCAGCGACTGTCGCAGGAGGAGGGTGTCAACCTCGAAGGGATCCGGCAGGTGCTGCGCCTCGGTGCTCAGGTGATGGCGTTGCAGGCGCAGGTCCGCCAGCTCGCCGAGGAACTCGCGAAGGCCCGTGCCGACGCGGCCCGCCAGGTCGCCGAGGCGCACGCGAGTCATCGGCGGGATCTCGTACCGATCGACCGTGGGGCAGTGGTGGTGTGGCGACCACTGCCCCGCCGCTGACCGCATCCGCCGGCCAGGGACGCCGGCCTGACCGCATCGCCCCGGGGGCTTCTCCCGGCCCGGACGGGCCGGGAGAAGCCCCTTTCGCTGTTGGCCCGCGCCCTTGCCACCGACCCACCGCCAGAACTACCAAGGTTGAGTGGGAACGACTCAGGTAAGATGAGCGTTGAGTAGGTTGACTCCGCGCTTCGCCGACCAGCTGGGATCCGCCATGAACGCAGAACGCCTCACCGCCCGCTCGCAGGAGGCCCTCTCCGCGGCGATCAGTCGAGCCACCGGGGACGGGTCGCCGCTCGTCGATCCACTCCACCTGCTCTCCGCGTTGCTCGAGGCTCCCGACGGGGTCGGTGCGACGCTGCTGTCCTCGGTCGGCGCGTCGGTGGACGCGGTCCGCGCCAAGGCCGAGGCCGCCGTGTCCCGGCTGCCCCGGGCGACCGGGATGAGCGTCTCCGCTCCGCAGCTCTCCCGCCAGCTCATCGCCGTGTTGACCAACGCCGAGCGGCAGGCCGCCCGGCTGGGCGACGAATACACCTCCGTCGAGCATCTGGTGGTCGCGCTGGCCGAGGAGGGCGGCGAGGCGGGCCACATCCTGACCGGTGCCGGGGCCTCCGCCGACGCGCTGAGGGCCGCCTTCGACAAGGTGCGCGGCGGGGCCCGGCGGGTCACCAGCAGGGATCCCGAAGGCTCCTACCGCGCGCTGGAGAAGTACTCCATCGATCTCACCGAGCGCGCCCGGCAGGGCAAGCTCGACCCCGTGATCGGTCGTGACCCCGAGATCCGCCGGGTGATCCAGGTGCTGTCCCGGCGCACCAAGAACAATCCAGTCCTCATCGGCGAGCCGGGCGTCGGCAAGACGGCGATCGTCGAGGGTCTCGCGCTGCGTGTCGTCGCGGGCGACGTGCCCGAGTCACTGCGCGGCCGGCGGATCGTCTCGCTCGACCTCGGCTCGATGGTCGCCGGCTCCAAGCTGCGCGGTGAGTTCGAGGAGCGACTGACCTCCGTCCTCAACGAGATCCGCGAGGCCGAGGGCCAGATCATCACGTTCATCGACGAGCTGCACACGGTGGTCGGCGCCGGCGCCGCCGAAGGCGCGATGGACGCCGGCAACATGCTCAAGCCGATGCTCGCCCGCGGCGAGCTGCGCATGATCGGCGCGACCACCCTGGAGGAGTACCGCACCAGGATCGAGAAGGACCCCGCCCTGGAGCGGCGTTTCCAGCCGGTCGTGGTCGGCGAGCCGACCGTCGAGGACACCATCGGCATCCTGCGCGGCCTCAAGGAGCGCTACGAGGTTCACCACGGTGTGCGGATCACCGACGCCGCCCTCGTCGCCGCGGCCACGCTGTCGGATCGCTACGTCACCGCACGGTTCCTGCCGGACAAGGCGATCGACCTGATGGACGAGGCGGCCTCCCGGCTGCGGATGGAGATCGACAGCCGACCGGTCGCCATCGACGAGCTCGAGCGGGCCGTTCGCCGGCTTGAGATCGAGGACATGGCGCTGTCGAAGGAGAACGACGAGGCATCGCGGGAACGGCGGGGCCGGCTGCAGCGCGAACTCGCCGACCGGCGTGAAGAGCTCTCCGGTCTGACTGCGCGCTGGCACCGCGAGAAGGACTCGATCTCCGAGGTCCAGAAGATCAAGGAGGAGCTGGAGAACGCGCGCCGGGCGGCGGAACTCGCCGAGCGGGACCTTGATCTGGCCAAGGCCGGCGAGCTGCGCTACGGCACCATTCCGACGCTGGAGAAGCGCCTCACCGCCGCGACCGACGCGCTGGTCGGGGCCGACGCCCCCGGCGGTGCGATGCTCAACGAGGAGGTCGGTCCGGACGACGTCGCCGAGGTCGTCGCCGCCTGGACGGGCATTCCCGCCGGCCGGCTGCTCGAAGGCGAGACCGCGAAGCTGCTGCGGATGGAGTCCGAACTGCACGCCCGGGTGATCGGGCAGGCCGATGCGGTGCGCGCCGTTTCCGACGCCGTGCGCCGGGCACGGGCCGGCATCGCCGATCCTGACCGGCCTACCGGATCGTTCCTCTTCCTCGGGCCGACAGGCGTCGGCAAGACCGAGCTCGCGAAGGCGCTCGCCGACTTCCTGTTCGACGACGAGCGTGCGGTCGTGCGCATCGACATGAGCGAGTACGCCGAGAAGCATTCGGTCGCCCGCCTGATCGGAGCGCCGCCCGGTTACGTCGGTTTCGAGTCCGGCGGACAGCTCACCGAGGCGATCCGCCGACGGCCTTACAGCGTGATCCTGCTCGACGAGGTCGAGAAGGCCCATCCCGATGTCTTCGACGTGCTGCTGCAGGTCCTCGACGACGGTCGCCTCACCGATGGGCAGGGCCGGACGGTCGACTTCCGCAACACCATCCTCATCCTCACCTCGAACCTCGGCTCGCAGTACCTGGCCGACCCGACACTCAACCCCCAGGTGCGGCGGGAGTCGGTGATGGTCGCGGTGCGGGACGCCTTCAAGCCGGAGTTCCTCAACCGGCTCGACGACGTCCTGGTGTTCGATCAGCTCGGCCGGGAGGATCTGACCCACATCGTGGACCTGCAGCTCGACCGGCTGCGGAATCGTCTGCGGGATCGCCGGATCACCCTGAGCGTCACCGACGCGGCCAAGGGCTGGCTGTCGGATGTCGGCTACGACCCGGTCTTCGGCGCGCGACCGTTGCGCCGGCTGGTGCAGACGGCGATCGGCGATCAGCTCGCCCGGGAACTGCTCGCCGGCCAGGTCCGCGACGGCGACGAGGTGCTGGTCGACGCCGCGCCGGACGGGCCCGGGCTGACTGTCTCCGCCGCCGTGACGACGACGGCCAAGACGCTCTGAGTGACCCAGCGGGCGGACCCGCTCCAACCGGAGCGGGTCCGCCGTCGGGTGGTGGCGGAGGGGCGCCGGCATAGGGTCGGTTCATGGCGGTCAGATCGGACATTGTCGTCTCGTCGGCGGTTCAGGCGGCTCTAGCCGCCGGTGAACCGGTGGTGGCGCTGGAGTCGACGCTGATCGCGCATGGGCTGCCCAGGCCTCGCAACCGCGACGTCGCCGTCGAGTTGGAGCAGGACCTTCAGCGCCGAGGTGTGACGCCCGCGACCATCGCGGTGATCGACGGCGTTCCCCGGATCGGCCTCGAGGAGGCCGATCTGCTCAGGGTCGCCGACGACCCCGACGTGGTCAAGCTGTCCGTCCGGGACCTGCCGGCGGCCTGCGCCACCGGCAGATCGGGCGCGACGACAGTGGCGTCCACGGCTCTGCTCGCCGCGCGCGCCGGGATCCGCCTGTTCGCCACCGGCGGCCTCGGTGGGGTCCACCGCGGTGCGCAGGACAGCTTCGACGAGTCCGCCGACCTCGTGACGTTGGCGGCGACGCCGATCACGGTGGTGTGCGCGGGGGTGAAATCGATTCTCGACGTCGGCGCCACCCTCGAACGGCTGGAGACGCTCGGCGTGACCGTCCTCGGATACCGGACGTCCACCTTCCCCGGGTTCTACCTACCGCACACCAGCTATGACCTCGACTGGCGGGTCAGCGATCCGCAGCAGGTCGCGGACACGATGACGGCGGCGGACACGTTGGGACTCGCCTCCGCCATCGTCGTCGCCAACCCGCTGCCCGCCGATCAGGCGCTCGATCCCGTCCTGCACGATCGCGTGCTCGCCGACGCGCTGGCCTGGGCGGCCGAACGCGGCATCCGCGGGAAGGCGGTCACACCGTTCCTGCTGGAGACCTTCCACCGCGAGACCGGTGGGGCCAGCCTGGAAGTGAATATCAACGCCGTGCGGAACAACGTCGCCGTCGCGGCTGACGTCGCCCTCGCCTGGCACGCTCCGGGGTCCGCGGCCGCGCGGTAGTCCGCAGGGCCTGGAACAGCGTCAACGCGCGGGCACGGACAGCTGACGATCCGCTTTCCGAACCGGCGCACGAGCCACGGACCTGCGACGATTCGTGGCGGGCCGTGACGCCGGGTCGTGAGACAGCTCCTGCTCGCATCGGGGTGAGTCACTGCCTGACGCACGCCTGGGCGGTGACCCGCCCACGGCCCGGCCGGGAGGGGGCGGCGGATCGTGTCATGGATGCTCGGGCGTCGGTCCGCCTGGATCGTGATCGTCTTCTGGGTCGCTGTCGGGGGGATGCTCAGCCCGATGGCCCTGCGCATCGACAACGCGCAGAAGAACGACGCTTCCGCCTACCTGCCGCGGGACGCCGAGTCCACCCGCCTGCTCGCGGCTCAGCGGAACTTTCCCGGCGGGGACGCCGTACCCGCGGTCGTGGTGATCCGCCGTCCGAGTGGCCTCACCGCGGCCGACCGGCGCGCGGCCACGGCGGTCGCCGGTGCGCTGCGCCCGTTCGCCTCCGGGCCGGCGGTCGGGCCGATCGTCTCGCCGAACGGCCGCTCGCTGATCCTCACCATCCCGATGGCGCAGCAGGACGACGCGAGTGCCTTCACCGCCGACGTGCGGGAGATGCGACACGTGGCGCGCCCGCTCGTCCCCGCCGGCGCGGATGTCATGATCACCGGTCCGGCCGGTCTCATCGCCGACACCTTCCACCTGTTCAGCATGATCGAGTCTCGGCTGCTCCTCGTCACCGCCGCGATCGTCGCGGTGATCCTGCTGGTGGTCTATCGAAGTCCGCTGCTGTGGCTGGTGCCGCTGATGTCGGTGGGCATCGCCGACCAGACCGCCGCCGGCATCATCTACCTGCTGGCTCGGCACACGGGGCTGACGGTCAACGGGCAGAGTTCCGGCATTCTGCGGGTCCTCGTCTTCGGCGCCGGTACCGACTACGCGTTGCTGCTGATCGCCCGTTACCGGGAGGAGCTAACCCGCCACCGCGAACCGCGGCAGGCGATGACCGAGGCGCTGCGGCGCGCTGGCCCGGCCATCGTGGCGTCCGCCGGCACTGTGATCATCGGGATGCTCTGCCTGCTCTTCGGGGTGCTCGCGTCGGACCGGGGGCTCGGGCCGGTAGGGGCGATCGGCATCTCCACCGCCCTGATCACGATGACCACTCTGCTGCCTGCGGCGATGGTGCTGGGCGGGCGGCGCCTGTTCTGGCCCAGGATCCCCCGTTTCGGGGAACATCCGCCGGTCACCGACACGGCCCGGCGCGGGCCCGCGGCGCTCACCGCCCACGCCGCGGCCCTCGCCGCGCCGACCGTCCCGGGCCACGAGGACCTCTCCGAGTTCGACCTCGCCGAGGAACCGGGACGCTGGGTCCGCATCGGCGCGGCGATCGACCGCCGGCCCCGCACCGTCTGGGTCCTCACCTCCCTGGCCCTCGGCGCCCTCGCGCTGGGGCTGTTCGCGATGGACACCTCGCTGCGGGGGGACCAGGGCTTCCGGCACGAGGTCGAGGCGGTGCGCGGCATCGACCAGGTGTCCGCCGACTTCCCTGCGGGGATCACGGCGCCGACCTACGTCATCGCCGCCAGCGCGGCGGCGCCGCTGGTCGAGGCCGCGATCCGGGGGACCCCGGGGATCGCCGGCGTGTTCGAGACCGGTCGCGTCGGCGCCCACGTGCAGTACCTCGCCGTGCTGCGGGACCGGCCGGACAGCCCGGCCTCGTTCACCGCCGTGCGCGAGCTGCGCACCCGGGTGCACCGCGTGCCCGGCTCGCAGGCGCTGGTGGGCGGGAACACGGCGGTGAACCTCGACGTGCGGGCCGCGGCGGTACGGGACCGAATCATGATCATGCCGTTGGTGCTGGCCGTGGTGTTCATGGTCCTGATGTTCCTGCTACGGGCGATCGTCGCCCCGCTCGTGCTGATGGCGACCGTCGTGCTGTCCTTCGTCGCCGCACTGGGAGCGAGTTCGGTCGCCTTCACGTGGATCTTCGACTTCTCCGGTTCCGACCCGTCCCTGCCACTGTTCGGATTCATCTTCCTGGTCGCGCTCGGGGTGGACTACAACATCTTCCTGATGACCCGTGTCCGGGAGGAGGCCCAGCGGATCGGCCCCCGCCCCGGCGTGCTGCACGCGCTGGCGGTGACCGGCGGAGTCATCACGTCCGCGGGAGTCGTCCTGGCCGCGACCTTCTCCGCCCTGATCATCTTTCCGCTCGTCCAGCTCGCCGAGGTCGGCTTCCTGGTTGCGTTCGGCGTTTTGCTCGACACCCTGGTCGTGCGATCGATCCTGGTGCCGGCCCTCACACTGGATATCGACCGGCGGATCTGGTGGCCCAGCCGCCTCGCCCGCGAGGACGACAGCCTCCCGGTCAGCTCCCCGGCCCACCTGGAGATCGGCGCGCTGCCACCACCCCGGCACGGACCATAACGGGTATGGCCGTGCGGGTAGGCCACAGTCGACCGCCGCCGGGGCACCGGCGCCATCAGGCCGTCAAACCGGACGTGTGTTCGCGGACTACCACCCGCTGCACGCATTCCGGTCGGGCGGGTCACAGCCGCGTCCTAAGGTTGCCCTATGGCCGAAGCGCTTCTGCCTGATCCCACCCGCTGGCGGGTTCTGCCGCCGGCCCTGCGGCAGCTTCGGCGGACGCTTCTGCTGCTCGGCACCGTCCCCGCGGTGGCGCTCACCATGCTCGTCTCCGCCACTCTCGGCGGCTGGCCGTGGGTCCTGCTCACCGCCGTGCCCCTGGCGGCGGCGGGGTGGACCTGGCACTCGATCGGCCGGGTCTGGCGGGCCTGGCGCTACGCCGAGCGGGAGGACGATCTGCTGATCAGCCGGGGCGTGCTGATCAGACGGGTAGTGGTCGTCCCGTACGGACGGATGCAGCTCGTCGACGTCACCTCCGGCCCCCTCGCCCGGCGGTTCGGCATCGCCAAGGTGCAGCTGCACACCGCCGCCGCGACCAGCGACGCCGTCATCCCCGGCCTGTCCCCACCCGAGGCCGCGCGGCTTCGGGACGCCCTCACCGAACGCGGCGAAGCCCGGTCGGCCGGGCTGTGACCGCCAAGCCCGGCACCGCCGACGGGCCAGCGGCACGGCCCGCCACCCCACCACCCCAGGCCTCGCCGACCACCCCCGTGGCGGGAACCGACGGGTTCAGCCGGTTGCATCCGCTCACACCGTTCCTGCGCAGCTGGGTGATCATCGGCGCGTTCGTGGCGACGGTCGGGCGGGACCTCGCCACGGACATCACCGCCCGGGCCTTCGGCCTCACCATGATCTTCCTGATCCCGGCCGCGGGCACCTACGGCTACTGCGCCTGGCGGTTCACCCGCTACCGGATCGAACGCGACGGCCTGCGGCTGGACACCGGCGTGCTGCTGCGGCGCACCCGCTACGTCCGCCTCGACCGGCTCCAGTCCGTGGACATCCTCCAGCCACTGGTCGCCAGGATGGCCGGCCTGGCGATCCTGCGGCTGGATCTCGCCGGACGGGAGCGCCGGGAGCACCGCGAACGGCACGACACCGACGGCGGCGACTCGGGTTCCGACCTGCGCTACCTGTCGATCGGGCACGCCCACCGGCTGCGCGCCGAGTTGCTGGCGAGCGCGACGGGCCTGGCCAGCGACACCGCCGAGGCGCCGAACCGTCCGCCCCTGGCCGAGGTGCCGCCGCGCCGGCTGATCGCCGCGATCGCGCTGTCCCCGGCTCCGTGGGTGGCGCTGTTCGGGGCGGCCGCGATCGCCGTGCCGTCGCTGCTCACCGGCACCCTCGCCGGCGTGGTCGGGGCGATCCCGTTGCTCGGCTGGCTCTGGCATCGGACCGTTCGGGTCTTCGCCAGCGGCTACCCGTACCTCCTGTCGGAATCACCGAACGGCCTGCGCATCGACAGCGGCCTGCTCGGGCGGGCCCACGCCACCATCCCGCCGGGGCGGGTGCAGGCGATCAGCATCCGCGCACCGCTGCTGTGGCGACCGTTCGGCTGGGTCACCATCCGGATGAACGTGGCCGGCAACGGGCCGTCGGTCCTGCTGCCCGTCACCCGGCGGGAGGACGCGCTGACGCTGGTCGGCGCGCTGCTGCCCGGGGTGGACGTGGCGGCGGTCGAGCTGACCCGCCCGCCGCGGCGCGCGGTCGCGCTCGCTCCCCTGCACTGGTGGGTGCTCGCCTGCGGTGCCGACGAGCAGGTCTTCGTCTCCCAGCATGGATTACTGCACCGGCACCTTGACGTGATCCCGCACGGCAAGGTGCAGAGCATCCGGCTGGTGGCCAACCCGCTGGCGCGGCTGCTGCGACTGGCCGACGTCCATCTCGACACCACCGGCGGTCCGGTCCGTGTGAAAGCCGCCCAGCGCGACGGCGACGAGGCACTGCGCCTGGTCATCGCACAGGCGGAACGATCCCGACCGAGCAGGGACCGGTCGCCTCCGGACCGCTGGCTGACCTGAGACCGCGGCCGGTTCAGCCGAAGGTCGGGAACTCCGGGCCGAACACCGAGCCCCACAGGGCCACGGCCTCCTCGTGGTTACCGGCCTGTTCGGCGGCGACCGCCTTCGCCGAGTAGAGCCGGGCGAGTCTGATGTTCTCGCCGAGCGCCTCGAGATCCTCCGGACGGACATAGCCGGACAGGTCCCCGCGCACGTCGGCCGGGTCGGCCACGGCGAGGCCGTCCTCGTCCATATGCCGGAAGACCTCGGCGAGGCCCTGCCGGGTGTTGAGGCCACGACCGGCCAGCACCTGCCCGGCGAGTGCCTCGATGTGGAACGAGCGCAGATGGCTTCCGCACACCCGGTTCCACGCCTTGAGCAGCCGCACCGCCGACATGACCCGCGGGCCAAGATCGGCCATCCAGCTCATGTGCCGCTCCGGCCGGGTGGGCAGCCAGCCGCCGACTCGGTCGGGCATGACGTAACCGGCCCGCGGATGGTCGAAGGCCGGCACCAGGTGCACGTCGGGCGGCGAGTCGTAGACGATGCGCAGCGCCTGGCCGCGGCTGCCGATCGTCTGGATCCGCTCACCACCGATCGCGTTGCGCACACACAACACCAGGTCGCGGGAATCCCAGCGGAAACGCTTCCAGGCGCTGTTCGCCGCGGAGAACACCGCGAAGATGTCCACCTCGTCCAGCGGGCTGATCATCGTGTCCCGACCGGCCGAACCGATCGTCGCCACCCCGACCAGCGGCAGCGCGCACCGGGGTGGGAAGATCGCCCGCAGCGCCCGGTCCGCCTCGTCACGGCGGGCGGCGATCACCGCCTTGTCCTCGACACTGAGCCGGACCATGTCGTCGAGCTTGGCGAACGCCCGCGCGGTCGTACCGACCAGCAGCGGGCCGGTCATCGCCCCGGTCGCCGGGTTGATCGGCGACATGGACGGCTGGTGGCCCGCGGGTTCGTCGGCCGGGAACAGCGCGTTGGGCGCGTCAGGCGTGGACTCGTTCGACCGCCGCCAGTGCGACGGAATGATCAGATGGTCGTAGGTGACCTCATCCGGCCGGACTCCGGCCGGCGTACCCCGAGGGGTTTCCACGCTCATGCTGCTGACCTCCCAGGCGCAGGTAGCGCCGAACCGTTCGGGCTCCCCTCCCCGGACCCGGGACGGGCCTCCCACGGACCGCCCCCGGACGTCCCGCCCTAGCTCGGCCCGTCGGCCAACGGTCGCGACATCGCTTTACATGGTGCCCCAGGGCATCACGGTCTGAACAGGGGGCTGCCGGCGCGGCGTGTCCGCCGGCCGGGCTGTGACCGCGAAACTACGAGAATGCTGCTGTCGCGTGCCCGACAATGAGCCACCAAAGGAGCAACGGATACACAATGTTGACCGGGTAACACAACGGTTTCGGTTGGGCAATTGGCCGTTGCCACCGGGCTCGGCCCACTGCGCCGCAGGTGGGAGGACATGTGCAGGGTAATCCCGCCACTGGGCGGCCCGGGCGATCCCGGCCGGGCGGCGGGCAGCGGTGCGTGCCGCGGGGGTATGGGTCAGCCGGCCGGCGGCCGTAACCAGATCCGCCACCACTCGGCTACCAGTACCGGGGTCGGCACGAACGAGGTGGCCTGCCCCAACCGTTTGCCGACCGCGTCGCCGCGGCGGATCCGCGTCTCGACCAGCACGCCGCGGTGCTCCATCCAGCCGGCCGCCGCCCGCACCGCCTCGGTGGCGTAGCCGTCGCGCCGTGCGCCCTGCCCGATCGACACCCCCACCACCGCGCGGCGGCCATGGGTGTCCGCGGCCAGCAGACCCACGGCGGATGGCTCGGACC
>NZ_JALKFU020000137.1 GCF_023242965.2 Frankia sp. AgKG'84/4 | reverse complement strand
GTGTGGCCGCTGTCGGCGCGCGGCGGACCGGCACTCGCCGTGCAGGCCGCGCGGCTGCTCACGTGGCTCGACGAGCACCCGCGGGCACGCCCCGCCGATGTCGGGTTCTCGCTCGCGACGACGCGTGGCACGCTCCCGCATCGCGCCGCCGTCGTCGGATCGGACGCGCAACGGCTGCGTGCGGGTCTCACGGTGGTCGCCGAGGGGCGGGCCGGCACCGGGATCGCCGGCGTGGTCGCGGGGCGGGGTGGCTCCGACGGCCGGCTCGCCTTCCTGTTCACCGGGCAGGGCAGCCAGCGGGCGGGGATGGGCCGGGCGCTCGCCGACGTCCACCCCGTGTTCGCGGACGCCCTGGACGAGATCGGCGCCCACCTCGACCCACATCTTGACGGCGCCTCGACTCGCGCGGTGATGTTCGCCGCGGCGGGCACCCCGCAGGCGCGGGAGCTGGACCACACCGCCCACACCCAGCCGGCGCTGTTCGCGTTCGAGGTCGCGCTGTTCCGGCTCCTCGCCAGCTGGGGGATCGTCCCGGACGTTCTGCTCGGCCACTCGATCGGGGAGCTCGCGGCCGCCCATGTCGCCGGGGTGCTGTCGCTGGCGGACGCCTGTGCGCTGGTCGCGGCGCGGGGCCGGCTGATGGGAGAGCTGCCCGCCGGCGGCGCGATGCTGTCGGTGTCGACGTCCGAGGACGTGGTGCTGGCGGCGATCGACGGTCTCGGGGACCGGGTGGGGATCGCCGCGCTCAACGGCCCCCGGACCACGGTGGTCTCCGGTGATGCCGACGCCGTCGAGGAACTGGCGGCCCGCTGGGCGGACGAGGGCCATCGGGTCCGCCGCCTGCGGGTCGGTCATGCCTTCCACTCCCCACGGATGGACCCGATCCTGGACCGGTTCGGTGCCCTCGCGGGCACGCTCGACTACGCCCCGCCGACGATCCCGATCGTCTCCAACGTCACCGGACGCCTCGCCACCGCCGAGGAGCTCTGCTCGCCGGACTACTGGGTGCGCCACGTCCGCCAGGCCGTCCGCTTCCACGACGGGGTACGCGAGCTGGACCGGATCGGTGTGCGCACGCATCTGGAGCTGGGACCCGACGGCGTGCTGACCGCGATGGGCGAGCAGATCCGGCCACCGGAGGCGGCGGTGTGGGTTCCGGCCCTGCGCCGGGACACACCCGAACCGGTGGCGCTCGCGACCGCGCTGGCATCCCTGCACGTCCACGGGGTGGACGTCGACTGGCCCGCGGTGTTCGCCGGCGCCGACGCCCGCCGGGTCGACCTGCCGACCTACGCCTTCCAACGGGAGCGGTACTGGCTCGACGCCCCACCGGTGACGGGTGTTCCCGCCGGTTTCACGGCTACGGGCCATCCGCTGCTCGGCGCGGCTGTCGAACTTCCCGAATCCGACGGCTGGCTGTTCACCGGCCAGCTCGGGGCGCGGACGGCGCCCTGGCTCGCCGACCATGCGGTGTCGGGGATGATCCTGGTGCCGGGCACCGCCTTTGTCGAGCTTGCGATCCGGGCGGGGGAGCAGGTCGACTGCGACCGCATCGACGAGCTGACGTTGCAGGCGCCGCTGGTGCTCCCGGCCGACGGGGCGGTGTCGGTCCAGGTGACCGTCGGCGGCCCTGACGCGGACGGCGCACGCCCGGTCACCGTCCACTCCCGCCCGGCGGACTCCGGGGACGGGACCTGGACGCGGCACGCCACCGGCATCGTGTCCCCGGCGGCTGCCGTACCGGCGGGCACAGTACCGGCGGGCACAGCACCGGCGGGCACAGCACCGGCAGGTGCAGTACCGGCGGAGGACGGGTCGGCGGCGGATCTGCGGGACTGGCCGCCGGCCGATGCGCAGCTGTTGGACACCGGGGACCTGTACGAGCGCCTGGCCGCGAACGGGTTCGACTACGGTCCCGCCTTCCGTGGTCTGCGGGCCGCCTGGCGGCGCGGGCCGGAGATCTTCGGTGAGGTGAGCCTGCCCGACGCCCAGCGTGCCGAGGCGGCGGCGTTCCGCCTGCACCCCGCGCTGCTCGACGCCGCTCTGCACACCGTCGCCTTCACCATGCGGGAGGGCGACGGCGGGGTCCTGCCGTTCTCGTGGACCGGCGTTCGGCTGCACGCCACCGGCGCGTCGGCGCTGCGGGTCAGGATCACGCCGACCGGGTCGGGTGGTGTGGCCGTCGTGGTCGCAGCCCCCACCGGGCACCCGGTGGCCGTCGTGGAGTCGCTGGTGCTGCGGCCGGTCGCCGCGGCGGCGCTGACCGGTGTGCCGGCCGCGCAGGACGGCCCGTTCCGGCTGCGCTGGTCCGCCCTGCCGGCGGCCACGACCGTGCCCCTGCCCCGGGCGGCGGAACCCACCGGCCGCGGATCCTGGACGCTGCTCATCCGGGCGGACGGTTCCCCGGGGGAGACGGCGATCCTAGCCAGCCTGCGCGCCACCGGGATGACGACGGTGGTGGCGTCCGATCTGGCCACGGTGCTTGGTGGAGGCTCCGGGACGGGCGCGCCCGAGGTTGTCCTCGCGCCCTTCGCCGGTGAGCCCGGCGCCGGGACCGGCCGTGCCGACACTAAGGGCACCGGTATCGCGGGCACCGGTATCGCGGGCACCGGTATCGCGGGCACGGGCGTCGCCGGTACGGGCATCGCAGCCGCCGATCTGGTCGGCGCGGCGGTGCGGGCGGCCACCCGCTGGGCGCTCGCGCTCGTGCACACCTGGCTGTCCGGCGCCGGCCCGGCTGGTCGGCTCGTCGTCGTCACCCGGGGTGCCGTCGCCACGGACGGCACCGACGCGGCACCCGACCTGGCCCAGGCCGCGGTGTGGGGGCTGGTGCGCTCGGCGCAGGCGGAGCATCCCGACCGTTTCGTCCTGCTGGACCTGGACGACCAGGCCGCCTCGGTCGAGGCGGTCGCGGCAGCGGTCACGACGGCGGTCGCGGCGGGCGAGCCGCAGCTGGCACTGCGCCGCGGCGAGCCGTTCGCGGCCCGGCTGGCCCGTGTGGACCAGACCGGGGACCGGCCGTCACCTGGCTGGGATCCCGAGGCGACGGTGCTGGTCACCGGGGCGACCGGCGCCCTGGGCAGCGTGCTGGCCCGCCATCTGGTGGCCACCTACGGCGTCCGGCACCTGCTGCTGGTCGGGCGGCGCGGGCCCGGGGCACCCGGCGCCACCGAGCTGACCGCGGACCTCGTCGCGCTCGGAGCCCAGGTGACCCTGGTCGCCGCTGATGTCGCCGACCGCGGGGAACTCGCCGCACTGCTTGCCGCGATCCCGGCCGAACACCCCCTGGGGGCGGTCGTGCACGCCGCGGGTGCGCTCGACGACGGGATGATCTCCGCGCTCACCCCCGAACGTCTCGACCTGGTCCTGCGTCCCAAGGTGGACGCCGTGCTGCACCTGCACGAGCTGACCGCGGACCGCCCGCTCTCGGCGTTCGTGCTCGCCTCCTCGCTCGCGGGCACCTTCGGCGGGGCCGGGCAGGCGAACTACGCGGCGGCGAACGCCTTCCTCGACGCCTTCGCCACGCGGCGTCGGGCGGCCGGCCTGCCGGCGGTCTCGATGGGCTGGGGCCTATGGGCTCGCCGCGGCGCGATGACCGGCAAGCTCGGGGACGCGGACCTGCGCCGGCTCGCCCGCGGCGGGATCGTCGCCTTGTCGGACGACCAGGGCCTGGCGCTGTTCGACACCGCGCTCGCGGTGAACGAGGCACACCTGCTCACGGCCCGACTCGACGTCGACGCGGTCCGCCGGGCGCCGGGTCCGGTACCCGCCCTGTACCGGGCGCTGGTGGCCGGGGCGCGGCGGCCGGGGGCGGACACGTCGACGTCCCGGGTCGACGTCGGCGCGGATCTGCGGCGGCGACTGGGGGAGCTGGCCGGGTCCGGCCGCGGGGAGCTGCTGCGCGAGCTCGTGCGCACGCACGCCGCCGGCGTACTCGGATATCCCGACGGCCGCTCGGTCGAGGTCGACCGGGGGCTGCTGGAGCTGGGCTTCGACTCGTTGACCGCGGTGGACCTGCGTAACCGGCTCGGTGCGGCGACGGGTCTGCGGCTACCGGCGACGCTGCTGTTCGACTACCCGACCGTCCGCGAACTGGCCGACCACCTCGCGGAGGAACTCGTGCCGGCGTCCACCGTCCCGGCGTCCGACCCGCTGGCCGGCCCCGCCGACCTCGACGGCCGCACCGGCCGCACCGACCGCACCGATCCGGATGGCAGTCCCGGTCACACCGACCTGGACGACGCCGCCGACCGCATCGAATCCGCCAGCGACGACGAGATCTTCGCCTTCATCGACGAGGAACTCGGGACGGACTGACCGCGTCATCCCACGGCGCCGTCCGACGACGTCAGCGATTCCCACCCGGCTGGCCCCACCCGCGTAGAAAGCGATGGCACCACACGGTGAACGAGGACAAGCTCCGGGACTATCTCAAGCGCGTCACGACCGACCTGCACCGGACCCGTCGACGCCTCGACGAGCTGTCGACCCGGCACCAGGAGCCGATCGCGATCGTCGCGATGAGCTGCCGGTATCCGGGTGGGGTGCGGTCGCCGGAGGAGCTGTGGGAGCTGGTGGCCGGTGGGGTGGACGCGGTGGGTCCGTTCCCGGTGGACCGGGGGTGGGATCTGGACGCCCTTTTCGACCCGGACCCCGACCATCCGGGGACGTCCTACGCCCGAGAGGGCGGGTTCATCGACGACGTCGCCGGCTTCGACGCCGACTTCTTCGGGATCTCGCCGCGGGAGGCGCTGGCGATGGACCCGCAGCAGCGGCTGCTGCTGGAGACCAGCTGGGAGGTCTTCGAGCGGGCCGGGATCGACCCGCGTTCGGTGCGGGGCAGCCAGACCGGTGTCTTCGCCGGGGTCTCCTACGCCGACTACCGCACCCGCGTCGGCGCGGTGCCCCGCGACATCGAGGGGTATCTGAGCAGCGGCAACTCGGGCAGCATCGCCTCGGGCCGGCTCGCCTACGTCCTCGGGCTGCGCGGACCGGCCGTCACCGTCGACACCGCCTGCTCGTCGTCGCTGGTGGCGATGCACCTCGCCGGGCAGGCCCTGCGCCAGGGCGACTGCGAGCTGGCCGTCGCCGCCGGCGCGATGGTGATGTCCACCCCGGTGGCGTTCGTCGAGTTCAGCCGGCAGCGGGGGCTTGCACCCGACGGCCGGTGCCGGTCGTTCGCGGCGTCGGCGGGTGGCACCGGCTGGGGCGAGGGCGTCGGCGTCCTGCTGCTGGAACGGCTCTCGGACGCGCGCCGTAACGGTCATCCGGTGCTGGCGCTGGTGCGGGGAACGGCGGTGAACTCCGACGGGGCGAGCAGCCGGCTGACGGCACCCAACGGTCCGGCGCAACGGCGGGTGATCCAGCACGCCCTCGCGAACGCCCGGCTCGGCGTGGACGAGATCGACGTGGTGGAGGCACACGGTACCGGCACCCCGCTGGGTGATCCGATCGAGGCGCAGGCGTTGCTGGCGACCTACGGGCAGGGCCGGGACGCGGATCGCCCGTTGCTGGTGGGGTCGTTCAAGTCGAACGTCGGGCACACGCAGGCGGCGGCGGGCGTCGGCGGTGTGATCAAGATGGTGCTGGCGATGCGGCACGGGGTGGTGCCCAGGACGTTGCACGTCGACGAGCCGACTCCGAACGTCGACTGGTCGTCGGGCGCCGTCCGGCTGGCGACCGAGGCCACGCCGTGGCCCGAGACCGGGCGTCCGCGTCGGTCGGCCGTGTCGTCGTTCGGCTTCAGCGGCACGAACTCCCACGTCGTCCTGGAGGCGGCGCCGCCAGATGAGCCGGCGGACGGGCCGGCGGACGGGCCGGCGGACACCGGGGAGGCGGCGGGCGATCCCCCGTCCGCGGCCGACCTCGCCTGGGTGGTGTCGGGCCGGGACGAGGTCGCGCTGGCGGCGCAGGCGCAGCGCCTGCACGCGCACGTGGTGGCCCGGCCGGAGCTGGGTCTGGCCGACGTCGGTCTCTCCCTGGTCACCGGCCGGTCGACGTTCGCGCGTCGGGCGGTGGTCGTGGCCGGGGACCGGGCGGGTCTGCTGGCCGGTCTGGCGGAACTGGCCGGTTCGGAAGGGCTGGCGGGTTCGGAAGGACCGGCGGGTTCCGAAGGACCGGCGGCGGGTGTGGTGTCGGGTGCGGCGGTGGCCGAGCCGAGGCCGGTGTTCGTGTTCCCGGGGCAGGGCGCGCAGTGGGCGGGGATGGCGGTGGAGCTGCTGGGGTTCAGCGCGGTGTTCCGGGCCCGGGTGCAGGAGTGCGCGGCGGCGCTCGAGCCGTATGTGGACTGGTCGGTGGCGGACGTGCTGCGTGGGGTCGAAGGCGCGCCGGACCTCGAGCGGGTGGACGTGGTGCAGCCGGTGTCGTGGGCGGTGATGGTGTCGCTGGCGGCGTTGTGGCGGGCGCACGGGGTGGTGCCGTCGGCGGTGGTGGGGCATTCGCAGGGGGAGATCGCGGCGGCGTGTGTGGCCGGGGCGTTGAGCCTGGCCGACGGCGCGCGGGTGGTGGCGGTGCGCAGCCGGCTGGTGGCAGCCGAGCTGTCCGGTCAGGGCGCGATGGCCTCGGTGGTGCTGCCGGTGGCGCAGGTGCACCGTCGGGTCTCGCCGTGGGGCGACCGGCTCGCGGTGGCGGCGGTGAACGGGCCGTCGTCGACGGTGGTGTCGGGTGATCCGCAGGCGTTGGACGAGTTCCTGGCCGACTGCGAAGCGGACGGGGTGCGGGCCCGACGAATACCGGTGGACTACGCCTCGCACTGCGCCCAGGTGGACGGGGTGGGCGAGCAGCTGTCGTCCGCGTTGGCGGAAATCACCCCGCGGGCACCGGAGGTGCCGTTCTTCTCGACGGTGACCGGGGAACGGGTGGACACGGCGACGCTGGACGCCGGGTACTGGGTCGCGAACCTGCGGCAGCCGGTGCTGTTCGAGGACACGGTCCGGGCGCTGCTCACGGCGGGGCTGGAGACCTTCGTCGAGGTCAGTCCGCACCCGGTGTTGACGGTGGGTGTGCAGGAGACCATCGACACGGTGGCGGACTCCACGGCGGTGGTGTTCGGGACGCTGCGGCGGGGCGAGGGCGGTCCGGGGCGTTTCCTGACCAGCCTGGCCGAGGCGTTCGTCCGGGGTGTTCCGGTCGACTGGACACCCGTGTTCGCCGGCGCGGCCCGGCGGGTCGATCTGCCCACCTACGCCTTCCGGACACGGCGGTACTGGCTGGAGTCGACGGGACCCGGGGCCACCGACGTCGCCGCCGCGGGACAGGGCGTCGTCGGTCATCCACTGCTCGGTGCGGCGCTCTCCTTGGCGGACGGCGACGGTGGGGTCCTGCTCACCGGACGACTCGCGCGCAGCAGCCATCCCTGGCTCGCCGACCACGCGGTCGCGGGCACCGTCTGGCTGCCGGGCACGGCGCTGCTCGAACTGGCGATCCAGGCCGGGGAGCACGCCGGTCGCCCGCACGTCGACGAGCTCACCCTGCACACCCCGCTGGTCATCGGGCCCGGGGACGCAGTGCAGATCCAGGTCATGCTCGCGGCTCCGGACGCGGGCGGCGGACGGGCGGTGACGGTGCACTCCCGCGTCGCACCCGCCGACCCCGCCATCGACGCCGACGACGAGCCATGGACCTGTCATGCCACCGGCGTGCTGACCATCGACGGCCCGCCGGCCGCGGACCTGCGGTCGGCCGGCGGCGAGGACGCCCTGACCATCTGGCCGCCCGTCGGCGGCGTGCCCCTCGACATCACCGACCTGTACGAGGACCTCGCCCGCGCCGGGTTCGACTACGGGCCGGCCTTCCAGGGCCTGCACCGGGCCTGGAGCGTCGGCGACGACATCTGCGCGGAAGTCGGCCTGCCCGCGCGGCAGCAGGACGAGGCTGCTCGGTTCGGCCTGCATCCGGCGCTGCTGGACGCGGCCCTGCACGCGATCGGTCTCGGCCTGCTGCCCGGCTCCACCGCCGGGTCGGTGCCGTTCTCCTGGGGGAACGTGTCGCTGCACGCCGCGGGGGCCGGTCGGCTGCGGGTGCGGCTCACCCGCACCGGTCCGGACACGGTCTCCCTGATCGCCGCGGACGACACCGGTCGGCCGGTCGTCTCTGTCGGGTCGCTGCTGGTCCGTCCGATCAACACGGCCGACCTCCCGAAAGCTGCCGCAGGCCCGCACGACTCGCTGTTCCGCCAGGAGTGGGTCGCGGTCGCACCCCCGGAGATGCCCGCGATCATCCCGACCGGCGCCGGGCACTGGGCGGTGCTCGGCCCGGCCTCGCCGCGGCCCGACGGCCTCGACGTCCACGCCGACCTCGGCTCCCTGACGGCCTCGGTGGACGCCGGCGGCGAGCCGCCCGCCGTTCTCGTCGCCTTCGCGCCCCCGCCCGTCATCGAGAGCGCGACTGACGTCGGACACCCCGGGGTCGGAGACGTCGCCGGGCGGGCGCGCATGACGTCGCACTGGGCGCTTGATCTGCTGCGGGGCTGGTTGTCGGACGAGCGGTTCGCCTCGTCGCGGCTCGTTCTGGTCACCGACGGCGCGGTGTCGACCGGATCGGACGATCCGCTGCGCGATCCGGGTGCCGCCGCCGCCTGGGGGCTCGCCCGTTCGGCCCAGTCGGAGCACCCCGACCGGATCATCCTCGTCGACACCGATGGCCTGGCCGGAGCACCCGGCACGGCCGCACGGCCCGGCATGGCGGAGGGACTCGACCCGGCCGGCGGGCACGACGTCGATCTCGACGTGAGCGCGCTGTACCGGGATCTCCGAGCGGTGGTGGAGACGGGAGAGCCGCGGGTCGCGGTGCGCGCGGGCGAGCTGCGGGCTGCCCGGCTGGCGCGGGTGCCCCGCCTGGACGAGCCGTCACCGGCCGCCGTCGCGGCGGACGACCCGGCCCGGTGGAACCCCGAGGGCACGGTGCTGATCACCGGTGCGACCGGCGTGCTGGGCAACGCCCTGGCCCGCCACCTCGTCTCGGCGCACGGCGTCCGGCATCTGCTGCTGGTCTCCCGCCGCGGCGCCGAGGCCCCCGAGGCCGGGCAGCTCGTGGCCGATCTCGCGGATCTCGGCGCGAGCGCCACCCTGGCCGGCTGCGACGTGGCGGATCGGCCGGCGCTCGCCGGGCTGCTGGCGTCCGTGCCGGCGCAACACCCGCTCACCGCGGTGGTGCACACCGCCGGAGTCCTCGACGACGGCGTCATCACGACGATGACCTCCGAGATGCTCGACCGGGTGCTGCGTCCGAAGGTGGACGCGACCTGGCACCTGCACGACCTGACCCGGAACCTGGACCTGTCGGGGTTCGTCCTGTTCTCCTCGGCCGCCGCGGTCTTCGGCGGCCCCGGTCAGGGCAACTACGCCGCGGCCAACGCCGTCCTCGACGCGTTCGCCGCCTGGCGGCGCGCCGCTGGGCTCCCGGCGGTGTCGATGGGGTGGGGGCTGTGGGAGCGCCGTGGCGGGATGACCGGCCACCTCGGCGGGTCCGACGTGCGCCGGTTGACCCGCGGTGGCCTGCAACCGCTGTCCACCGAGCAGGGACTCGCGCTGTTCGACGCCGCGCTCGAGAGTGGCGAGGCTGCCGTCGCACCGATGCGGCTCGATCTGGCTGCCCTGCGGGCTCAGATCGTCGCGACCACGGTGCCGCACCTGCTGCGGGGCCTGATCCGTCCCCGGGTGCGGCGGGCCGCGACGGTGCAGGCCGCGGACGGCGTCCCCGTCGCGGGCGAGGACGCGGGTTCGGCGGCCGGGCTCGCCCGCCGGGTTGCCGGCCTGCCGGTGGCCGACGGTGACGCGGTGCTGCTCACGATCGTGCAGGCGGCGGTGGCCGCGGTGCTCGGCCACGACTCCCCGCGGTCCGTTGACACCGCTCGCGCCTTCAGGGACCTCGGTTTCGACTCGCTGACGGCCGTCGAACTGCGCAACCGGCTGGGTGCCGCGACCGGTGTCCGGCTGCCGGTGACGCTCGTGTTCGACTACCCCACCCCCGCGGCTCTGGTCGGCCACCTGCGGGACAGGCTGCTCGACGCGCCGGCGGCCGCGGTGCCGTCCGCCCTCCTGCCCGCGGTGCCGGCCGCGGCCGACGACCCGATCGTGATCGTGGCGATGAGCTGCCGGTATCCGGGTGGGGTGCGGTCGCCGGAGGAGCTGTGGGAGCTGGTGGCCGGTGGGGTGGACGCGGTGGGTCCGTTCCCGGCGGACCGGGGCTGGGACCTGGAGGCCCTCTACGACCCGGACCCCGACCATCCGGGGACGTCCTACGCCCGTGAGGGCGGGTTCGTCGACGGCTTCAACCGGTTCGATCCGGCGTTCTTCGGGATCTCGCCGCGGGAGGCGCTGGCGATGGACCCGCAGCAGCGGCTGCTGCTGACGACGTCGTGGGAGGCCTTCGAGCGGGCCGGGATCGATCCGGGGACGTTGCGGGGCAGCCAGACCGGGGTGTTCGTCGGCCTCATGTCGCAGGACTACGCGGCGCGGATCACCACCGTTCCCGAGGATCTCGAGGGCTATCTGGGCACCGGCACCGCGGGCAGCGTCGTCTCTGGCCGCCTCGCCTACACCTTCGGTCTGGAGGGGCCGGCACTGACGGTGGACACGGCGTGTTCGTCGTCGTTGGTGGCGTTGCATCTGGCGGTGCGGGCGTTGCGGTCGGGGGAGTGC
>NZ_JALKFU020000136.1 GCF_023242965.2 Frankia sp. AgKG'84/4 | reverse complement strand
CCGCACGGTCGTCGCGGTGCTCCCGGGCGAGCCGGCGGACCTGGCGTTCGCCCGCTACGTCGTGGCCCGGGACCGGCGCGGCGAGGCACTCGGGCGCGCCGAACTCCAGCTGGTCACGACCATGCTGCGCCGCCACCGCCTGCGGACCGCCGAGGCCGCCGCGCTGCTCACCACAGACCGCTCGCGGGCCCGCGCGATCCTGTTCGGCCTCGTGCGGACCGGGCTCGTCCAGGTGGCGGCCGACGGCGCGGGACGGGCCTGGTCCCTGACCGACCAGCTGCGCCACGACCTGCGCGAAAGCGCGGCGCACGTCCGGGCGCAGCGCACCGGTCCGCAGCCGCCGACAGCACGCCCGGCGCCGACGGCACAGCCCTCGATCCCTGCGATGACACCGACACCGGTGGCACCGGCAGCGCCCGCCGGATGGGCCATTCCGGATGCCGGGCCCGCCGTCCCCCACCGCAGGCTCGCGGGCGGCGGCTGAGCGCCGGGTGCGGCGGCCGTCCGGCGGTCAGGGTCCGGTGTGCAGCTGGCTGCCGAAGCGGGCCAGGGTGCGTAGCGGGAACGGCAGCCGGCAGCCCAGGTCGGCGGCGGCGGTGTCGACCGCGGCGAGTTCTCCGAGCACCGCCTCCCAGGGTGCGTCGCTGAGCAGCCCGAGCAGTGGCAACGGGCACGCCGCCCGCACCCAGCCCTGGTCCACGACGACGAAACCGCCGCCCATCCCCTCGACCGCCCGCGCCGCGGTCAGCATGTCGTCGTCGCGGGTACCGATGACGACGACGCGGCCGGGGGCCTGCGCGGTGGTGAACCCGAGCGCGCCGCGGGACAGCCCGCAGCCACGCACCAGCCCGATCTCGGCGGTCTCGGGCCCGCCCGCCCGCCCGAGGACCGCGACCTTCTGCAGGTCCCGGGTCGCGTCGGCGACCGCCCGCCCCTCACGCACCGTGGGCACGACTCGCACAACCCGCACGCCGGCCCCGGATACCGGCACCGGCGGCGCCGCGACCGGCGGGATCGTCGGGCCGGCACCGGCATCGATGCTGACCGCGGCGATGCTGCCGTCACCACGGCCGACGCGGGCGAGGTCCGGCCCGGCGAAGGAGCCGGCGTGCAGCGTCACGGGCAGCTGGATCCGGCCGGCGGCCCAGTCGGGCGCCGCATCGAGGTTGTCGAACAGCGGCCGGCCGTGCTCGGCGGCGATCCGCCCGCCGGCGACGACCACGTCGGGCGGAGCGGTGTCCGCGAGCGTGGACACCACCTGCAGGTCGGCGAGTCGCGCCGGGGCGACGGCGCCGAGGATCGAGTCCAGGCCGTAGGCCCGTGCGGGCAGCAGGGTCGCGCGCCGGATCGCGTCGATGGGGCTGGCGCCTCCGCCGACGGCGAGCCGCACATCGTGGTCGATATGCCCCTGGTAGGCCAGTTCGGTGACGGTCCGGCTGCCGGCCAGGCCGGCGGCCTCCAGCGCGCGGCGCAGGCCCTCGGCCGAGTCGGCGTCGAGGGTGGACATCCCGGCGAGTTCCCCGCCCGCCCCGGTGGACCCGGTCGGGCCGACCGTGTCGGACAGTGCCGCGTCCGGGGTGCCGCCCGAGCGGATCAGGACCCGCAGCGGCGTCCCGGAACCGGCCGCGAACTCCGGCCCGCGGATCCCGCCCAGCGCGATCAGCGCCGTCGGGTCGGCGAGCAGGGTTCCGGTGCCGCGGGGGACGAGGAGCCGGGCCAGCTCGCCGGGGCTGAGCAGCGTGTCCTCGATCCGCAGGCCGGGGTCCACATAGGCGGGCAGCACGTAGCGCCCGGCGGCGTCGAGGGAACGCCGGCCGCCCAGCGCCCCCGGTCTGGTCACAGCGGCGATGTGCCGTCCGACGATGAGAACGTCGCGGCTGACGACCGAGCCGTCCTGCACGACCACGACCAGCCCGCCGCGGACGACGAGGTCGGCGTCCTCCTCACCGCGGGCGACGCGGCGCATCCGGGCGAGCTGTGCGTCCGAGGCGCGCAGCCGGTCCGCGCCGAACAGCCGGACGGGCGGCCGCCCCGCGGGCCGCGCGGGAGCCGGCACGTCCGGGCGGTCCGCGCTCGGCATCACCTGGGGTGACGGCGTCTGCGGGGGCGGGACGTGCGGGTTGACGGGGTGGGTGGCCGCGGCCTGCGGCAATCGGCCCGGCGGGTGAGGTGTCGACATCAGCCGGGGTCCGTGGCTGGTGCGTGCGACGTTCAAAGGCTGTCCTTCACCCACCGGACCAGGCCGGTGCTACCTAGGGGGTCGGCCACCGGCTACCTGCCGCGGCCCGCGCTCGGGCCATACCGGGCCAGCACGATCGCCTCCAAAAAGCCCACGACCGCGTACAGCGCGACGCTCGCCACCGTGATCACGACGACCGCGGCCCACACGCCGCCGTAGTTGAAGGTCTGCTGGGCGCGCTGCATGTAGTAGCCCAGCCCCTCGCCGGTGGCCAGCCATTCCGCGAGCAGCGCGCCGATCACCGCGCCGGGCACCGCGATGCGGGCGGAGACGAACAGCGCCGGCAGAGCGCTGGGCAGGGCGACCTTGCGGAGCACCGTCGCGGGGCCGCCGCCGTAGGCGAGTACCAGGTCGGCGGCCGCCGGCGGCCCGGAGCGCAGGCCGAAGGCCAGGTTGACCAGCGACGGGAAGAACACGATGATGCCCGCGATCACGCCCACCGCGGTCAGCCCGCGCCCGAAGACCAGGGTCAGCACCGGGATCATCGCGACCAGCGGCACCGACCGCAGCATCATCGCCACCGGCATCAGCGCCCGCTCCACCGCGCGGAACAGCACGAACGTCACGGCCACGACGATGGCCGCCACGGTGCCCGCGAGATACCCGATGCCCGCGTCGCCGAGGGTGTGCCACAGCCCATCGAGGATCGCCTTGCGGCTCTGCGGGGCCTTCTCCGCCGTGAACAGATACGTCCAGACGGCCTTCGGGTCCTTCGCGACCAGCGAGTTCAGGTCGAAGACCTTGATGAACGCGTACCACAGTCCGACGATCACCGCGGCCGAGGCGACCACGGACAGGACCGTGCGGCCCACCCGTAGCGCGATCGTCGCGAGCATCATCCACCCCCTGGGTTACCGCGCGGCGCCCACGGGGTCATGAGCCGCGCGACCAGGGCGGTCAGCGCGTAGCCGAGGCCGGCGACGGCGGACGCGACGATGGCGAGCGCCCAGGTACGCGCAACCTCCAGCGCCTGCTCGGAGTGGACCATCGCGACGCCGAGGCCGCGATCGGCGCCGAGGAACTCACCGATGATGGCGCCGAGCACGGCCGCCGGCGCGGCGATCTGCAGCGCGGCGAAGGTGCTGGGCAGCGCGGCCCGCAGCCGGATGAGGCGCATCTGCTTCCACGCCCCGCCGCCGCTGGCCCGCACCAGATCGAGGCTCGCCTGCTCGGCCGCGCGCAGGCCGAGCAGCGTGCCGACCAGCGTCGTGAAGAACACCGAGATGCCGGCCAGGGCGATCTGCGGGGTGTGGCCGTCGAAGACGGTGGTCAGGATCGGACCGATCGCGATGACCGGAAGACAGTAGGACGCCACGCCGATCTGCAGCAGCACCCGCTCCACCACCGGCACCCCGAAGAACAGCACGGCCAGCCCGATCGCGAGGCCGTTGCCGATCAGCCAGCCCTTCGCCGCGATCTGCACCGTCGAGCGTGCCGAGGTCCACATCAGCTCGCGGTCGTCCCACAGCGCCCGCAGGACCTCCCACGGGGTCGGTACGGCGCCGCCGTCGGAGAAGACGGTGACCGCGAGCACCCACCACAGCGCGACGAGCCCGACCATCCCGATCCCGGCGGCGAGCCAGGTCGACCGGTCGGCATCGGCCAGCGGCCCGCGCCGGCGCGTGGCGGGCGATCCCGGCGGACCATCCCCGCCGCCCGGACCCGAGCCGCCGGGGCCGCTCGGACCGCCGGGGGTGCCAACACCGCTGCCGGCCGCGGCCGCGTCCTGCAGGGTCGTCACCCTGGGCTCCGGGCCGCGTCGGGCGCCGGTGTCCCCGCGGCCACGGCCTCCCGCTCGACGCCGGCCTCCGGCTCGGCGCCGGCGAACAGCAGGCTCGACAGCTCGTCGTGCAGCTCGTGGAACCGGGTCGAGCGCAGCATCTCCGGCGTGCGCGGGCGGGGCAGGTCGATCTCGACGGACGAGGAGATGCGCCCGGGGCGGGCACTCATCACCGCGACCGTGTCGGAGAGGACCACCGCTTCCGGAATGGAGTGGGTGACCAGCACCGTCGTCGTGGAACGCGCGCTCCACACCCGCAGCAGCTCGAAGTTCAGCCGCTGGCGGGTCATGTCGTCGAGGGCGCCGAACGGCTCGTCGAGAAGCAGGATCCGCGGTTCGACGACGAGGGCCCGGGCGATCGCGACCCGCTGGCGCATCCCGCCGGAGAGCTGCGCCGGGCGGGCCTTCTCGAACCCGGCGAGGCCGACCAGCGAGATCAGCTCGGCGATCACCGAACGATCCGCCTTCACGCCGCTGACCTCCAGTGGCAGGCGGATGTTCGCCTCGACCGAGCGCCAGGGCAGCAGGGCCGCGTCCTGGAAGGCGATGCCGAGGTGGTGGCCGCGGCGCGCGGCGGCGGGATGCTCCCCGTGCACCAGCACCTCGCCGGCGCTCGGGGCCTCCAGGTCGGCGAGGATGCGCAGCACCGTCGACTTGCCGCAGCCGGACGGGCCGATCAGCGTCAGGAACGAGCCCTCGGTCGTGGACAGGTTGACGTCGTCGAGCGCGAGGACGGACTTCCGGCCGAGCCGGAACTCCTTGCGCAGGCCCGCCACGCTCACGCCGGAGCCGGGGGCAGGAACGGACGGCTCCGCCGGGCCGGCGGGCTCCGACATGGGCGTGGCGGCTGCACTCACACTAGCTCCGGCTTTTCCTTGTACAGCTCCCGGATGATGGACAGATCGAACAATTTGTCCGCGGTAATGTCCACGCCCGCGAGCTTCAGCGTGGCGATGTTCTCGTCGACAAGTTCGTCGGTGACGGTGAACAGGCCGTTCTTCTTCGTGTCGGCGTTCAGGATGAGCTTGTTCTGGTCGGTGCTCTCCAGCACCTGCTCCTTCTCGTCCAGGCCGAGGTCCTTGCCGTAGACGGTGGCGGCGAGCTTCGCGCCGAGCGCCGGATCTGCGGTCGCGTCCTTCCAGCCGCGGATCTCGGCGGTGAGCGCGGCTTTCACCTTGTCCCGGTTCTTCGCGATCGACTCGTCGGTGACCATGAAGGTCTCCGAGACGAGCGGATAGTTGTGGTCGGCGAGCAGGAACGTGGTGACGTCGAATCCCTTGACGCGCAGCGCGTTCGGTTCGTTCGTGACGAAGGAGAACCAGCCATCGACGGTGCCGGTGGTCAACGGCAGCGGGTCGAACTCGACCGGCACCTTGGTGATCTTCGACGGGTCGATCTTGTTGGCCGTCAGGAACGCCGACCAGACCGACTCGTTGGTCGCCTGCACGCCGATCTTCTTGCCGATCATCGCCTCGGGCGAGGTGATCGCGTTCTTCGACAGCGACATGATCGCGAACGGGTTCTTCTGGTACTGCGCACCGATGATCTTCAGCGGCGCACCCTGGGTGATCGCGTTGCCGGTGATGTCCGGCGAGGAGATGCCGATGAAGGCCTTCCCCGTCGCGACGTCGGTGTCCTGCGGTGTTGCCGCCGCCCCGCCGGCGATCAGGTTGACGCCGGAGAAGCCCGCCGCCTTGTAGTAACCACGCTGGTCGGCGATGTACTCGCCGGCGAACTCGACGTTCTTGATCCACGACAGCCGGACAGCCAGCGTGCCGAACGAGCGCGCGCTCGAACTCGCGCTCGCGCTCGAACTCGTGCTCGTGTCCCCACCGTCGCTGTCACTGCCACAGGCGGCGAGCAGGCCGCCACCACCCGCGGCCAGCAGCGTCACCCCGGCGGAGACTCCCACACCACGGCGGAGGAATCTCCGCCGGTCCAGACCTGTTGTCACCAGACCCCCATCGACCTTCGTCCCCGGGCTCGCCCCACCGGCCGGCGGGCCCCACCCGCCCGAGCGGTCTCCCGGACCGTAGGAAGGATGCGTATCGACCCAGTCGCCGGTGTGTGAATTGCGAGTAACTCCATTCTCACCGACAACCCGCCCGCGCGCCGTCACCGACCCCCGGGAATCTCCTCGCCGGAAACCCGCGCGAAACGTGACCACCTCACCTGGGGTTCGTCGTTCACGCCGTCGACATCAGCCCCGCGAAAACAGCGCGTCCGCGCGCTCGGGCCGCCCGCACGGCGACCCGCCATCGACGAGCCTGCGGGCACCGGGCCGACAGCCTGCTAGGCTCCGCATTCGTGCTGCTGAGCCCCCATGAACAGGAACGGCTGCTCATCCATGTCGCGGCCGGACTCGCCCGGGAACGGCGTGCCCGCGGCCTTAAACTGAACTATCCCGAGGCCACCGCGCTGCTCACCTCGTTTCTGCTTGAGGGCGCCCGCGACGGTCGCACCGTCGCCGACCTGATGCACGCGGGACGAACCGTGCTCACCCGGGACGACGTGATGGACGGGGTGCCGGAGATGCTCGCCGAGGTTCAGGCCGAGGCGACGTTCCCGGACGGCACCAAGCTGGTCACCGTCCACCAGCCGATCCCATGATCCCCGGTGAGATCCTGCCCGGGTCCGACCCGGTCGAGGTCAACCCGGGCCGGCCCACGCGGACCCTGGTGGTGCGCAACACCGGTGACCGGCCCGTCCAGGTCGGGTCGCACTACCACTTCGCCGCCGCGAACCCCGCGCTCGACTTCGACCGGCACCTCGCCTGGGGGCTGCGCCTCGCCGTCCCCGCCGGCACCGCCGTCCGCTTCGAGCCCGGCGTCGAGCGGGAGGTCCAGCTCGTCCCGCTGGCCGGCGCCCGGATCGTGCCGGGCCTGCGCACGGAGTCCGCCGGCCCGCTCGACGACCCCGCCGCCGGCGGCATGCCCGGCACCGGCAGCGACCTGCCCGGATTCCTTGGAGAAGGCTCGTGAGCAGGCTGGACCGGTCCCGCTACGCCGCGCTGTACGGCCCGACGGTCGGCGACCGGATCCGTCTCGCCGACACCGACCTGTTCATCGAGGTCACCGAGGACCGCAGCCGCGGCCCGCAGCTCGCCGGCACCGGGGACGAGGCCGTCTTCGGCGGCGGCAAGGTGATCCGCGAGTCGATGGGTCAGGCGCGGGCCACCCGTGCCGAGGGCGCGCCCGACGTGGTCATCACCGGCGCCGTCGTGCTCGACCACTGGGGTGTCGTCAAGGCCGATGTCGGCATCCGCGACGGGCGCATCGTCGCCCTCGGCAAGGCCGGCAATCCGGACACCATGGACGGCGTCCACCCGGACCTCGTCATCGGCCCCGGCACCGAGATCATCGCCGGCAACGGCAAGATCCTCACGGCCGGCGCGGTGGACTGCCACGTCCACTTCATCTGCCCGCAGCAGGTGCCCGAAGCGCTCGGCGCCGGCATCACCACGCTGATCGGCGGCGGCACCGGACCGGCCGAGGGCACGAAGGCGACAACCGTGACCCCCGGCCCGTGGAACCTCGCCCGGATGCTGTCCGCGATGGACGACTTCCCGGTGAACGTCGTCCTGCTCGGCAAGGGCAACACGGTCAACGAGGACGCGATGTGGGAGCAGCTACGGGCCGGTGCCGCCGGCTTCAAGCTGCACGAGGACTGGGGCACCACCCCGGCCGCGATCGACGCCTGCCTGCGCGTCGCCGACGCCTCGGGGGTGCAGGTCGCGCTGCACTCGGACACCCTCAACGAGGCCGGCTTCGTCGAGGACACGCTCGCCGCGATCGCCGGCCGGGCTATCCACTCCTACCACACCGAAGGCGCCGGCGGCGGACACGCACCGGACATCATCACCGTCGCCGCGGCCGGCAACGTGCTGCCGTCGTCGACGAACCCGACCCGCCCGCACACGGTGAACACCCTCGACGAGCACCTCGACATGCTGATGGTCTGCCACCATCTCAACCCGAGCGTGCCCGAGGACCTGGCCTTCGCCGAGAGCCGGATCCGGCCCTCGACGATCGCCGCCGAGGACATCCTGCACGACCTCGGCGCCATCTCCATGATCGGCTCCGACTCGCAGGCGATGGGCCGCATCGGGGAGGTCGTGCTGCGCACCTGGCAGACCGCGCACGTCATGAAGCGCCGGCGCGGCGTGCTGCCCGGCGACGGCGCCGCCGACAACGCCCGCGCCCGGCGCTACGTCGCCAAATACACGATCTGCCCGGCGGTGGCGCACGGGCTCGACGCCGAGGTCGGCTCGGTGGAGCCCGGCAAGCTCGCCGACCTCGTGCTCTACGACCCGGCGTTCTTCGGCGTGCGACCATCGCTGGTGATCAAGGGCGGCTTCGTCGCCTGGGCGGCGATGGGCGACGCGAACGCGTCGATCCCGACGCCGCAACCGGTTCTGCCCCGTCCCATGTGGGGGGCCGCCCGAGGGCCGGCGGCCGCGTCGTCGCTGACGTTCGTCGCACCCGCCGCGGTCGAGGACGGCCTGCCCGACCGGCTCGGCCTGGCGACACCGGTGGTCCCGGTCGCCGACGTCCGCCGCCGCGGCAAGGCCGACCTGCCGGAGAACACCGCGACGCCGGACCTCCGGGTCGACCCGGACACGTTCACCGTCTTCATCGACGGCGAGGCCATCGAGGCCGACCCGGCCCGCGAACTCCCCATGGCCCAGCGCTACTTCCTGTTCTGACCGCTCCCCCGTTCTGACCAGCGTCCCCCGTTCTGACCATGCCGCCGGCCGGGTCGCCGGTGGCGCGGTCAGCGGGCGGCGTTCTTGATGAACTGCTCCCGGTAGCTGGCCCGGTCGCCGGCGTAGTAGCCCGAACGGACATGGCGGCGGGTGGTGTCGTCGGCGGTCGCGCGGGCGGCCGAATGCCACAGGTAGGCGTCATGCAGCAGCACGTCGCCGCGCTCGGCGTAGACGGCGATCTCGCCGGGGATCTTCTCAAAGCCGAGCGGCATCGGACCGGGCGGTTCGGCGTCGCCGTATCCCCCGGTCGGGCGGGCGTCCGCCGGCACGGCCACGTTGTTGACGTTGCGGTAGGGCGCCGGCGTCGCCCAGCGGTGCGAGCCGGGCACCACCCGCAGGAACCCGTTCGCGGGGCTCGTCGCGTCCACATGGATGGTGAACGCCGCGCCGGGCCACACGTCCAGGCTCGGCATCGCCTGCCAGTCCGAGTGCCAGCCGATCCTGGTGTATCCGGATTCCCGGCCGGGCCGCGCGTCCTGGTAGACCACACCCGAACCGGAGCCCGGGATCGACCAGACGTCGCCGCCGAGCAGGCGGCGCAGCACCTCGACGAGAGCCGGGTCGGTCTGCGCGGTCCGCACCGCCGGGGAGAGCTCCTCGACGTGCTCGACGTAGTTCACGTACGCCTCGGCACTGCTGCCCGGACGGCCCTCGGCGTGGCGGGCGTCCAGGTACTGGGTGGAGCCATGCCGCTCGGGGACCGTCCCGGCGAGCACCGCCCGCTGCGCCGCGGCGCACTCCTGCTCGATGCTGTCGACGAGCGCCGCCGGCAGCAGCCCGCGCAGCAGCACGAACCCATGCTGGTGATAGAACTCCGCGAGCCCCGGCACCGCCGCCGGATCGGGGTCGGACGGGGTGATCGTGAACACCCCGAGACCCGTCATCCCCGGCATGGACGGCACGCCACGCACCGCTGACGGTTCGTCCGGGCCAGTGGCGGGACCCTGGCGCGGCATCGGACTGCCCACCGTCGTACCTCCGCTTTCGTGACGATGCTCCTGTGCCGGTCATCAAGCTACGGGCCACGGGTTTCGCCGCCGTTGCCGTTGCCAGCGGCCCCCGCCGCGGCAGTCCGCCGGCGCTAGTGTCGGCCGCGGGTCCGGGTCCGGGTCCGACGGCCGCTGTTGCCGCCGGAACGCGAGGTCTTCGGCTCGCACTCCCAGCTGTGGTCATCCCCGTCCCACTTGGCCTGGTAGCCCGACTGGCAGGTGGGCTTGGGCGGCCGATGGTCCGCGCAGGAGGTCAGCCCGGGTGCCAACGCCACCGTCGTCACGAGTAGTCCGGCCAGGCGGGCCCGCCTGGCGCCGAAACGCGCGGATCGTCGCGTCATCATCAGGTTGAATCCCCTCGTCCCAGGGCTTTCGATGTCCTGGCCGAGGCCCACGCCGCTCCCGTACCCCTACGAGATCGACATTTCCCCCCTGCCCAGGGCCAGTTCGCGTCGCCACCCCCGCAGTGGACCGCGGCTACCGGCGGCAGACTCTCGCACGGAAGGCAGGCCATGACCGCTTTGTCGCCCGAACGACCCGTCCGGCCCGCGGACCTGGTCGCGCACGACGTCCGCCGCGCCACCCTGCTGGTGCTGGTGGACGGCCGCATGCCGACGGGTGGGCACGCGCATTCGGGCGGTGTCGAGGCGGCGATCATTGATCGCAGCCTGGCGGACCTGGCCGACCTGGAGCTGTTCCTGCTCGGCCGCCTGCACACCGCGGGAGTCGTCGCGGCCGCCTTCGCCGCGGCGACCTGTCACGCCCTGGCCATCCCCGGACCCGGCCCGGCCGATGCGGCTGATCCGGCAGACGCGCCGGCCGACCCGGCAGACGTGCTGGCCAGCCTGGAGGCCGAGCTCGACGCCCGCACGCCCTCCCCCGCCCAGCGGGCCGCCAG
>NZ_JALKFU020000135.1 GCF_023242965.2 Frankia sp. AgKG'84/4 | reverse complement strand
CAGCCAGGCCATGAACGGGGTCAAACATATTTGGCACTGACAATCGGCACGCTGTTGAGTTCTCAAGGAGCAGACGCTTGACGATCGAACATCTGGAGAGATGCCACAATCGCGCGGTTTTTTGTGCAATCTTCTCAAATTTAGGGGCGATGCTAGTCGGTTCGCCCTGGAAGGGGCCGCCTCGCACTCGCAGTCCTAGCGACCCCCGAGGGGGAAGCCTGTCAGCGGGTCGGCTTCCGTCGGTTTCGGCGGCCGCCGTGTTGCGCTGACAGAGAGAACATTACGGGTGGATGACGGTAGGCGTCAAATCAATCCCTCTCTCAGATGTGTGAGCTATGTCACACCAACCCCGGAGTGGTTCGTTGTGATGTTCTGATATGGGAGGCTTGGGGTTCTGGCCCAGAGACGGTCGAGGCGCCGCCGCTGCTCCGTCCAGGAGCCCAGCCGCACCGGATCCCCTGGTAGGACGGCCTTGGCGCCTACCGCTCACGGTCTCGTCATCGGCCAGCCAGAACCGCCACGGCCGGTCCACAGCCGTTCTGATCCCCACCCGCGGGCCACTGCGCACCTGGGTCCGCTGATCGCTCTGGGGCGACGTTGGCCCCGCCGCGGTCCGATGGGCGGACCGCGGTCCAGGCGTCGACCCGGCGTCGCCCTCGGCGCCGTGCCGCCACACGGTGGACGACTGGGTTCGCGCCGGGCCGACCACCAGCGGACCACCTCCGGTCACCGGTGTCCCGGTCAGCCCCGGGCCGACGCCCAGGACCCGACCGAGGCGACCCGGCCCCCTGGCGAGGTCTCGCTGCGCCAGCGCGGGCCACCGATCCCGAACGGCGGCCGCGCCCGCGGTCACCTCGCCGGCTCGGATCAGCACGGCGCAGCCGTCTCCCACCGGGCCGCACACGACGTTGAGACACCAGTGCACGCCGTAGCTGAGGTACACGTACGCGTGGCCTGGCGGACCGAACATGACCGCGGCGCGCGGCGTCGGCCCGCGATAGGCGTGCGAGGCAGGGTCGTCCCGGCCCCCGTACGCCTCCACCTCCGTGATCCGAACTGCGACCGGCCCGTGCCGCACGGTCGCACCGAGAAGATCCGGTGCGACCGCCAGCACGGGCCGGTCGAAGAACGCAGCCGAGTACGGCGGCATGTCGGTCAGCCGGTCGCCCACCGACGATCCCGGTCGAGCACGGGGCGCAGCGCGTCGATCTGATCGCGGACCCGGTCGGGTGCGGTGCCGCCGGGGGCGGACCGGGCCTGCAGGGCGCCGGTCACGGACAGCACGCCACGGACGTCCGCGGTCAGCAGCGGATTGATCACCGCCAGGTCGTCGTCGCTGACGTCATCGAGATCGACGTCATGCGCCACGCACCAGGAGACGAGCTGGCCCACGGCTTCGTGCGCCTGGCGGAACGGGACCCCGTTGCGCACGAGGTACTCGGCGACGTCCGTGGCGAGCGCAAAGCCGTCGGGTGCGGCCGCGGCGAGTCGGTCACGACGCACTCGCATCGTCGCGACCGTGCCCGTCAACGCGGGCAGCACCAGCAACAGGGTGTCCACCGCGTCGAACACCGGTTCCTTGTCCTCCTGAAGATCCCGGTCGTATGCCAGGGGCAGACCCTTCAGGGTCGCGAGGAAGCCGGTGAGGCCGCCGATGAGTCGCCCGGACTTACCCCGGGCGAGTTCGGCGACATCGGGGTTCTTCTTCTGCGGCATGATCGAACTGCCGGTGGCGAAGGCGTCGTCGAGTTCCACCCAGCCGAACTCACGCGTCGTCCACAGCACGATCTCCTCGCCCAGTCGCGACAGGTGCACGCCGATGAGCGCGGCCACGAAGAGGAACTCCGCGGCGAAGTCGCGGTCGGACACGGCGTCGAGCGAGTTTTCGAACGCCCGGTCGAACCCGAGCTCCGCCGCGACGCCCTGTGGATCCAGCGGCAGGGACGAGCCCGCGAGCGCGCCGGCGCCCAGCGCGCTGACCGCGGACCGGACATCCCAGTCACGCAGCCGGTCCGCGTCCCGTACGAACGCCTGCACATGCGCGAGCAGCTGGTGACCGAAGGAGATCGGCTGCGCGTGCTGCAGATGGGTCATTCCGGGCGCTGGCGTGTCAACATGCTGCTCGGCCAGCGTCACCAGGGCCTGGGACAGCTCGGTGAGCCGAGCCGCAACCTGGCGGGCATGATCGCGCAGGTACAGCCGCAGGTCGGTGGCGACCTGGTCGTTACGGCTGCGGCCGGCACGCAGCTTGCCGCCGAGTGTGCCGAGGCGTTCCAGCAGGCCGCGTTCCAGGGCGGTGTGGACATCCTCGTCCTCCACCGTCGGCCGGAACTCACCACCGGTGACGGCTTCGGCGAGGTTGTCGATCGCGGCGAGCATCGCGGCGTACTCCGCCTCGCTGAGCAGCCCGGCCCGGTGCAGCACACCGGCGTGGGACTTCGAGGCGAGCAGGTCGTACGGCGCGAGCCGCCAGTCGAACTGGACGCTCACCGACAGCCTGGCGAGCGCCTCCGCCGGGCCGCCCGCGAAGCGACCACCCCACAGTCGCATCGGCGGACCGCCCGCCGGCGGACCGCCGGCGGGCGCGGCCGACGCGGCGGCCTCAGTGGGACGATCCGTTGAGGTCACGGGTTGAGCCGCTGCTCGCGGGCCGCCCAGACCTTGGTCGGCAGACCCCACAGTTCGATGAACCCGCGCGCGTCGCTCTGATCGAACTGGTCACCGGCGTCGTAAGTCGCCAACGCGTGGTCATAGAGGCTCGCCGGGCTGCGCCGGCCGACGACCTGTGCGACGCCGCCGGACAGGCGCAACCGCACGTCCCCGGACACCCCGACGCTCGCCGAGTCGACGAAGGCGTCCAGCGCGACCTTCAGCGGCGAGTACCAGAGGCCGTCGTAGACGATTTCACCCCAGCGCTGGTCGATGCCCCGCTTGAACCGGGCGACGTCCCGCTCCAGCGTGAGGTCCTCGAGGTCGCGGTGCGCGGTGAGCAGGGTGATCGCCGCCGGGCACTCGTAGATCTCCCGGCTCTTGATCCCGACAAGCCGGTCCTCGATCATGTCGATCCGCCCGACACCGTGCGCACCCGCGCGCGTGTTGAGCTCGGCGACCAGATCGGCCAGGGACAGAGCGCGCCCGTCCAGACCGGTGGGCACGCCGTCGGTGAACGACACCGTCACCTCGTCCGCGGGCCGCGCGACCGTTGGATCCGCCGAGTAGACGAAGACATCCTCCGGCGGCTGCGCCCATGGGTCCTCGAGGATGCCGCACTCCGCGGTCCGGCCCCACAGGTTCTGGTCGATCGAGTACGGCGATCGCTTCGACACGTCGATGGGCAGGCCCCGCTCCTCGGCGAAGGCGATCGCCTTGTCCCGGGTCATGCCCGAGTCCCGTACCGGGGCGAGCACCTTCAGACCAGGCGACAGCGCGGAGACGCCGACTTCGAAACGGACCTGGTCATTGCCCTTGCCGGTGCAGCCGTGAGCGATGGCGTCAGCACCATGCTCGCGGGCGGCCTCGACCAGGTGCTTGACGATGATCGGCCGCGACAGCGACGAGACCAGCGGGTAGCGGTCCATGTAGAGCGCGTTGGCGCGGATCGCCGGGGCGACGAACGACTCGGCGAACTCGGCGCGGGCATCGACCACGATCGACTCGACCGCACCGCAGGTGAGTGCGCGCTGACGGATGGCCTCGAGGTCCTCGCCGCCCTGGCCGACATCGACCGCCAGCGCGACGACCTCGGCGCCGGTTTCGGCGCCGATCCAGCCGATGGCCACGGACGTGTCGAGGCCGCCCGAATAGGCAAGCACGACGCGTTCGGTCACGGGACTTGTCTCCTTAGGTCGAAGTCGAATTGCGGGTTGGGTCATACCCGGGGGCGCTGGGGCGCGCTGGCCCCGGCACCGTCCGCGTACGTCCATCCGCGAGCCACAGCAGGTAGGACGCGAGCGCCGAACCGCCCAGCGGCGCGACGCCGCCGGGGGGTTCACGCCCGGCCCTGACGCTCTCGCCCGCCGGTCCGTCCCCGGTCGCATCGCCGTCACCGGCGATGGACTCGGCTGACCGGCACACGACGAGAACCGTGTCGTCCCCGGCGATGGTGCCCATGACCGACGCGAGCGCCTCTCGATCCAGCGCTGAGGCGAACAGCTGGGCCGCGCCGGGCGGGGTACGGAGCACCACAAGATCGCCGTTGGCCTCCGCCGAGACCAGCAGTTCCTCGCACAGCCGGGTCAGGGGCAACCGGACGGATTCGGCCGGCGCGAGATTGACGTCCACGGCATACACCAGTGCGCCGTCGGCGCCGCGCACCTTCGTCGCGCCGATGTCCTCCAGGTCACGGGACAGGGTGGCCTGGGTGACCTGCAGGCCCTCGGCGGCGAGCAGGCGCGCGAGCTCGGACTGGGAACGCACCGGGCGCTGTCCGATCAGCCCGGCCAGACGCGCCTGCCTGGCGTGTTTGGTCATGGGCGCGGCGCGCCGCACCCGTGCGCCGGCCGCCATCACCGCGGCCCGCCTGCTCCGTCGGCGCCCTCGGTGAGCAGCAAGGACAGCAGCGCCTTCTGCGCGTGCAGCCGGTTCTCCGCCTGATCGAACACGACCGAGTGCGGCCCGTCGATCACCGCGGAGGCGATCTCCAGCTCGCGGTGCGCCGGCAGGCAGTGCATGACCAGCACGTCCGGCCGGGCGGCCTCCACGGCCTTCTCGTCGAGGCGGTAGGGCTGGAAGACCAGCGATCGACTGTCCGATTCGTCTTCCTGCCCCATCGACGCCCAGACATCCGTGTAAAGGACATCCGCGTCGGCAGCCGCCTCGAGGGCGTCGTGCATGACCAGCGCCTCGCCCCCGGTGGCCGCGCCGATCTCGTTCGCATGCCGAACGACCTGCTCGAACGGCTCGTAACCGGGCGGCGAGGCCACGTGGATCCGCATACCGGCGAGAGTCCCGGCGAGCAGCAACGAGTGCGCGACGTTGTTGCCGTCACCGAGGTAGGTCAGGGTCAGGCCGGCCAGGCTGCCCCGCCGCTCCCGGATTGTCTGCAGGTCGGCCAGTGCCTGGCAGGGATGGGCGTGGTCGGACAGCGCGTTGACGACCGGGACGCTGGACGCCGCGGCGAGTCGTTCGAGGCGCTCCTGCGCGAAGGTCCGCACCACGATCGCGTCCACATATCTGCTGAGCACCGCGGCGGTGTCCTCGATCGTCTCGCCGCGCCCGATATGGCTGCTGGTCGCGTCGATCACGACCGGATGGCCGCCGAGTTCGGCCACTCCCACGTCGAACGAGATCCGGGTACGTGTCGAGGGCTTCTCGAACAGCAGTGCCACCGAGCGACCGGTCAGCGGCCGGTCGGCCGGGCCGGGGGTGCGCCGCCGCGCCTTGAGCGCGTCGGCGAGATCGAGAACGGCGGCCTGGTCCGCGGAGGTCAGGTCGGTGTCGAGCAGGAAGTGTCGGGCCGTCATGCGCTGACCTTAGAGCCTGTTTCGGCCGTACCCGCCAACCCGCGTGCCGCGGCGACGATGCCCGGCAGGGCGGCCACGAAGGTATCCGCCTCCGCGTCGGTGAGGATCAGCGGCGGAGCCAGTCGGACGGCGTCCGGGGCGACCGCGTTGACCAGGTATCCCGCCTGGCGCGCGGCCGTCTCCACCGCGGCCGAGAACGCGCTGTCCAGCTCGATCGCGCGCCACAGGCCCTGCCCGCGTACCCCGACGACGCCGGGGATCGTCGCGGCGAGGATGCCTTCCGCGAGCCGGTCACCGAGGCGGGCGGCGTGGTCGAGTAGTCCCTCGGCGGCGATCGTGTCGAGGACCGCGAGCGCCGCCGCGCACACGATCGGCCCGCCGCCGAAGGTACTGCCGTGGTCACCAGGGCGGAGGAGGTCAGCGGCGGCGCCCAGCCCGATGCAGGCGCCGATCGGCAGGCCGCCGCCGAGGCCCTTCGCGAGGGTGACGACATCGGGGCGCACCCCCACCGTCTGATGAGCGAACCACGAGCCCGTCCGGCCGATGCCGCTCTGCACCTCGTCGAACACCAGCAGGGTCCCGGTGACGTCGCAGGCCGCCCGCGCCTGAGCGAGGTAGCCTTCCGGCGGCGCCACCACGCCGGCCTCGCCGAGCGTCGGTTCGAGGAAGACCGCCGCGGTGCGTTCGCTGAGCGCCGCCCGCAGGGCGTTCGCATTGCCGTAGGGCACGAACCGCACGCCGGGCAGCAGGGGCTCGAACGGCGCGCGTTTCGCCGGTTGCCCGGTGATGGACAGTGCGCCGAGGGTGCGGCCGTGGAAAGAGCCCTCCGCCGCGATGATCTCTGGTCGGCCGGTCCGCCGGGCGATCTTGATGGCGGCCTCGTTCGCCTCGGCACCGGAGTTCGCGAAGAAGACCTTCGCCCCCGGCCCGGGAGGCGGCCCCGCCGCCGGAGCCTGCGCGCCGAGCAGCTCGACGAGCCGCTCGGCCAGGCGGACCTGTGGTTCGTTGGCGTACAGGTTCGACACATGGCCCAGGGTGTCGAGCTGGTGGACCACGGCGGCCCGGATCGCCGGATGGCCGTGGCCCAGCACGCTCACCGCGATGCCGCCGAGCAGGTCGACATACTCCCGCCCCGCGTCGTCCCAGACCCGCGAGCCCTGCCCGCGGACCAGCGAGAGAGCCGGGCGACCGTAGGTCGCCATCACGACCGCCTCGCGGCGGGTGAGCAGATCGGCGTTCATGTCCTGTCTCCGGACTGGTCGGGGGTGGCCGCGGCGAGGTCCGTCCGCACTGGAGGTGCGGATTCGGGATCCGGGCTGATCAGAGTGCCGATGCCGTCATCCGTGAAGATCTCCAGAAGGATCGCGTGCGGCACGCGGCCGTCGAGAACGTGGGCCTGCGGGACGCCGCCGCGCACCGCTCGCCGGCAGGCCTCCATCTTGGGAATCATGCCGGCCGCGAGGGTCGGCAGGAGCTGTTCGAGTTCCGTGATGCTCAGCTCACTGAGCACCTCGTCGCTGGCGGGCCAGTCAGCGTACAGGCCTTCGACATCGGTCAGCACGACGAGCTTGGTGGCGTTGAGGGCGACGGCGAGTTCGGCGGCGGCGGTATCGGCGTTGACGTTGTAGACACCGCCGTCGATTCCGCGGGCGACCGAGGCGACGATCGGCACCTTGCCCGAGTCGAGCAGGGCGTCGAGCGTCTCGGCGCGTACGTCGACGATGTCGCCGACGCGGCCGACGTCGACCTCCTCGCCGTCGACGATCGCCGGGCGGCGCCGCGCGGTGAACAGGTTGGCGTCCTCGCCGGAGAGCCCCACGGCGAAGGGGCCGTGGTCGTTGATGAGGCCGACGACGTCCCGGTTGACCTGCCCGAGCAGAACCATCCGCACGACGTCCATCGTCTCCGGGGTGGTCACCCGCAGGCCGCCGACGAAGGTCGACTGCACGCCGAGCCGCGCCAGATGCGCGGTGATCTGCGGGCCGCCGCCGTGGACGACCACGACCCGCAGGCCGGAGTAGCGCAGGAACACGATGTCGGCGGCGAAGGCGGCGCGCAGCGCCGGCTCCGTCATGGCGTTTCCGCCGTACTTGACCACAATGGTCGCGCCCTGGAACCGCGACAGCCATGGCAGTGCCTCGATGAGGACCTGGGTCTTCGCCAGCGCGGCGTGTCCACGAGCGCTGGCGGCCGCGCCCCGCTGGCCGGTGGGGACACCGCCGCTCATGTGGAGTACGCCGAGTTCTCGTAGACGTAGCCGTCGGTCAGGTCGTTGGTCCAGACCGTCAGCTCCTCGGAGCCGGCGTGCAAATCGACGAGAATGTCGACCTGCCGGCCGGAGAGGTCGACGAGATCCCGGCTCTCACCGGGCGCGCCGGCGCGGCAGACCCGCACACCGTTCATGGACACATCCAGGGCGTCGGGTTCGAAGGCCGCCTGGGTCGTGCCGATGGCCGCCAGGACCCGCCCCCAGTTCGGATCCTTGCCGTAGAGCGCGCACTTGAGCAGGTTGTTACGGGCCACCGACCGGCCGACCTCCAGCGCGTCGGTCTCGCTCGCGGCGCCCACAATCGTGATCGCGATCGTCTTCGTGGCGCCTTCGGCGTCCCCCAGCATCTGCTGGGCCAGATCGGTGCACACCTCGGCGACCAGCTCGGTCAGCTCGGCCTCGGGCAGGGCCACGCCCGAGGCGCCGGAGGCGAGCAGCAGCACGGTGTCGTTGGTGGACAGGCAGCCGTCGGAGTCGACCCGCTCGAAGCTGACCCGGGAGGCCTCGCGCACCACCCGGTCGAGAACGGCGGCGTCGGCTACCGCGTCGGTGGTGACCACCACCAACATGGTCGCCAGCGACGGCGCCAGCATGGCCGCACCCTTACCCATCCCGCCGACGGTCACGCCCGGGGTCGCACCGGAGGTGCGCACGGCCATCTTCGCGACGGTGTCCGTCGTGCGGATCGCCTCGGCCGCGTCAGCGCCGCCGTCGCCGCTCAACGCGGACACGGCCGCGGTGACGCCGCCGAGCAGCGCGGGCAGGTCCAGGCGAACACCGATCAGGCCGGTGGAGCAGACCGCCACGTCTCCCGCACCGATGCCCAGCGGGGAGGCGACGTGCTCCGCGGTGGCATGCGTGTCGGCGAACCCGGCCGGACCGGTGCACGCGTTCGCGCCGCCCGAGTTGAGCACCACCGCGCGCAGCCGGCCGTCGGCGAGAACCTGGCGGGTCCAGCGCACCGGGGCCGCCTGGATCCTGTTACGGGTGAAGACTCCGGCCGCCGTGTCCGACGGCCCGTCGTTCACGACCAGGGCCACATCCGGATTCCCGGATGGCTTAAGACCCGCCGCGACTCCGGCTGCACGAAAACCCTGTGGGGCGGTGACGCTCACTGCTTCCCTCCCGGGCGGATGGGTGGACGGGACCTCGCGCGGACGCGGGGTCAGGGGGCGACGATCACGGCGCGATGCCCTGGGCGCTCAGGCCGGTCGTCTCCGGCAGGCCGAGCATGAGGTTGGCGCACTGCAACGCCTGCCCGGCCGCGCCTTTGCCGAGATTGTCGATGGCGGACACGACGATCGCCCGTCCCGACTCGGCGTCATACGTGCCCTGGATGTGGACGGCATTGCCACCGAGGGTCGCCCCTGCCCGCGGCCAGCGGCCAGGAGGCAGCACCCGCACGAACGGCTCGCCCGTATAAGCCGCGCGCAGCGCCTCGTACACGGCGTCCGCGTCGGTGCCGGCGACGGCCCGGCCGGAACAGGTCGCGAGGATGCCGCGGGGCAACGGCGCGAGCACCGGGGTGAAGGACAGGCTCACCGCCGTACCGGCGACCTCGGACAGCGCCTGGACGATCTCGGGCCGGTGTTGATGGGTGCCGACCTTGTAGGCGGTGAGGTCACCCATCACCTCGCTGCCGAGGAGGTTGACCTTGGCTGAACGCCCGGCGCCGGAGGTACCGCTGGCGGCGACGACGCTCAGGTCCGCCGGCTCGACGAGCCCGGCAGCGAGCAGCGGAGCGAGAGCGAGCGACGACGCCGTGGGATAGCAGCCCGGGGCGGCGACCCGCTGACTGGACGCGATCCGCGCGCGGGCACCCGGCAGCTCGGGCATGCCATACGTCCAGCTGCCCGCGTGCTCCCCGCCGTAGGCCTTCTGCCAGGCCGCCGGATCGACGAGGCGGTGGTCGGCGCCGAGGTCGACGACGCGGACGCCGGCCGGCAGCGTCGCCGCGACCGCCGCCGACTGACCATGCGGCAGAGCGAGGAAGACGACGTCCGCGTCGCATGCCGCGAGCTCCCGCGCGTCGGTGAAGACGCGGCCGTCCAGATCGATCAGGTTCGGGTGCACCTCCGTCACCGGCAGGCCGGCCGACGTGTTCGCCGCGAGAGCACCGATACCGATTTCCGGGTGGCCGAGCAGCAGGCGCAGCAGCTCACCGCCGCCATACCCGCTGGCTCCCGCCACCGCCGCCGTCAGTCCCATACGCAAATTTATACACTCGGCCGCATGGCCATGCAATAAGATGGGGCGAACGCGTCGGCGGTGGCGGGTGGACCGGGAGGAGGGCCGCGACGGTCATGTGCAACGTTTCGCGAGGCCTCCGACCCGCCGGGTCAGGCGCGAAGGGCCGCACCGGTGCGGTCGGCCGCCGCGGCGACCGCACCGTCGCGGGCGGCGTTCGCCTCGGCGGCGGTGAGCGTGCGATCACCAGCGCGCAGACGCAGACCGAAGGCGAGCGAGCGTTGGCCGGGGCCGACCTGGGCGCCCTCGAACACATCGAAGAGCGTCAGAGATTCCAGCAGCTCACCGGCACCGTCCCGCAGCGCGGCCGTGACCTCGGCGACCGGCACCCGGGTCGGCACGACGAGCGCCACGTCCCGGTCCGCCGGCGGATAGTTCGAGATCGTTGGCGCCACCACCGCCGGGGTGGCCGCGGCCATCTCGAGCAGCGCGTCGAGGTCGAGCTCCATCGCGACCGAGCGCGGCGGCAGGCCGACGTCGGCGAGCACCCGCGGGTGCAGCTCGCCGGCACTGCCGACCAGGCGGCCCTCGATCGACAGCCGCGCGCAGCGACCGGGATGCCAGGGCATGCTGTCCCCGGCCGCCACAGTCAGGGACAGTCCCAGCGCCTCGGCGACGATCTGCCCGGCGTCGACGGCGTCAGCCCAGTCCGCCCCCCGGCCGGCGCCACCCAGCACGCTCGGCTCCCGCCGGCCTGTG
>NZ_JALKFU020000134.1 GCF_023242965.2 Frankia sp. AgKG'84/4 | reverse complement strand
CTTCGTCTTCGACGACGGGTTCTTCAGCCGGAACTCGATCTCCTGCGCACCAGGCGGCGCGACGACGCTGAACGTCGTGCGGTGCCTGCTGCGCGTGCCGAGACGTCTACAGGGCGCGGACGAGGAGGCTGACCGGGAAGTCGCGCAGCAGCCGCAGCACGTAGGCCGTCCCACCGTCATGCTTGCGGCCGGTCAGGACGTCGGTCCAGCGGCCCTCGGGCAGCGGCAGGGTGGTGTCGCGCCAGCCGCCGCCGCGGCGCAGGCCGAGCACCAGCCGGGGCACCACGGCGACCACGGACTCCGACCGGCTGAACGCGACGACGTTCTCCGCCGCCGAGCCCGACGCCCACAGCGGCCGGTAGGTGGCCTGCGGGCCGAACCAGTCCGGATGGTCGCGCCGCACCCGCAGCGCCCGGGCGACGACGAGCAGCTTCGCGGCGCCGGAGTCGTCGAGCAGCGGCGGGCGCCGCGGCGGCCCGCTGTCCGCCGCGGTCTCGAGGTCGAGCTCGGCGAGGATCTTCGTCCGGTCGCCGTAGTTCACCGGTCGCCGGTTGTCCGGATCGACCAGCGAGAGGTCCCACAGGTCCTGCCCCTGGTACACGTCCGGCACCCCGGGCATGGTGAGCTGCAGCAGCTTCTGCGCCAGGGAGTTCTGCCGGCCGAGCTCGACCAGGGGGCCGACGTAGCCGGTGAGCACGGCGAGGAACTCCTCGTCCTCCAGCACCGACACGATGTAGTTCGCCAGCGCCGCCTCGTAGGCGGGGTCCTGGTCGGTCCAGCTCGTGTACAGCTTCGCCTCGCGGGCCGCCTTGAGCATGTACTCGGTGGCCCGCTCGGCCGACAGCGGCCAGGCGCCGACGAGGGTCTGCAGCAGGAAGTAGACGGTGGGCCGATCCGGCCAGCCCTGTTCGGTGTCGCGGTGGCGCTCACCGAGGCGGACCAGTCGGCCGGCGACCTCCGCCCAGCCGCGCGGATCCTCGGAGAGCACGGCGAGGCGGGCCCGCACGTCCTCGGAGCGTTTCGTGTCGTGGGTCGACAGGGTGGTCATCCCCAGCGGCCAGGTCCGCTGCGCGGTGGAGCTCGCCTCGTGGAACTCGTTGACGGCGCTGCGCGGATGGCCGGTGGTGAACGCCGGGAACCGGCCCGGGTTGCCACCGACCTCGTTGAGCGCGATCATCCGGCCGTAGCGGTAGAACGCGGTGTCCTCGATGCCCTTGGCCATCACCGGGCCGCAGGTCTGCTGGAAGCGCACGACGAACTCGGGCGGCCCGCCGAGCGCCAGGTCCTCGATGAGGTCGACCTCGGTGGAGCGCCCCGGCAGGTAGGACCGGGCGTGCTCGCAGGCCCGCACCACGTGGCCCCGGGCCTCCAGGCTCGGCGTGCCGTCCGGGCGGATGTAGGCCCGGTAGACGTCGAAGGCCGCCAGGACCTCGCACAGTGCCTCGCGCAGGCCGGTGCGGGTCAGGTCGGCGCGGGCCCGGCGGGCCTCGGCCAGCGCCAGGGTGCTCAGCCGGTCGACCTCGGGCTGGAGCACGCCCGCGAGCACGTCGAGCTTGGCGGCCCGCGCCTCGACCTCGAACTCCGCGTTGGCCTGTGCGAGTTCCTGGTAGAGCACGGCGAGTGGATGCCCGGCGACGGGGTCGAGGAACAGCCGGGTCAGCCGGGCGATCCCGTCGTAGCCGGTGGTCCCGTCGCAGGCCCACGTCCGCGGCAGCGTCTCGTCGTCCTCGAGGATCTTCTCGACGACGGTCCACGCCCCGCCGGTGGCCTCGGAGAGCCGTCGCAGGTAGCCCTCCGGGTCGGCCAGGCCGTCCGGATGATCGATGCGCAGCCCGTCGAAGGTGCCCGCGCGCACCTGCTCGATGAGCAGCCGGTGGCTGGCGGCGAAGACGTCGGGCTCCTCCTGGCGCAGCCCGGCGAGGGTGGTGATGTCGAAGAACCGGCGGTAGTTCAGCTCGGTGGCGCCAACCCGCCACCAGCACAGCCGGTAGTACTGGGCGTCGAGGGTGGCGGCGACGTCGTCGGGGTCGGCGGTGCCCGGCGCGGTCGGCAGCACGTGGTCGTAGTAGACGACGACCCACTCGCCCTCGGTGTCGCGCCGCACGGAGATCTCCCCGGCGGCCAGGCAGTCCGCGAGGCCCGAACCGAGGATCGGCACGAGGACCCGGCCCGGGTTGTCCGGCGCGGCCCAGTCGATGTCGAACCAGCTCGCGTACGGGGAGTCCGGCCCTTCGCGCAGCACGGACCACCACGGCGCGTTCGACGCCTCCGAGGCCACGGACATGTGGTTCGGCACGACGTCCACGACGAGGCCGAGGCCGGCCTTGCGGCAGGCGGCGACCAGCCGGCGCAGCCCGCCGGTGCCGCCGAGCTCCGGATTGATCTGGCCGTGCTCGACGACGTCGTACCCGTGGGTCGAACCGGGTGCCGCCTCCAGCACCGGCGACAGGTACAGGTGCGACACACCCAGCGACGCGAGGTAGGGGACGATCACCGCTGCGTCGGTGAACGAGAAGTCGAGGTTGAGCTGCAGCCGGTAGGTCGACGTCGGCACCGCCCGGTCGCGGCCGGGGGTCCCGCCCGGCACGGTCGGCTCAGGAGACACGGCGGAGCACGACCGTGGAGCGGGCGTCGATCTCGAGGGCGTCGCCCGCCTTGACGACCTTGCCGATGTCGATGGGGTCGAGCGCCGTCTGGGACAGCAGGCTCGCGTCCAGGCCGGCGTCGACCGCGGCGGTGGAGCGGCGGGTGTCCACGACGGTCTCCCACGAGACACCGAAGGTCTCCGCCGGGACGCGGAACCCGACCGGCTCGAAGTGGGCGTTGAAGTACAGCAGGAACGAATCGTCGTGGATCTTCTGGCCGAGCGCGTCGGGATCCGAGATGCCCTCGCCGTTGAGGAACACGCCCAGGGAGCGGGCGGTGCCGGAGTCCCAGTCAGCGTCGGTCATCTCGGTGCCGTCGGGCCGCAGCCAGACGATGTCCTTGCCGGCGGGTCCGTCGCCGGTGCCGCTGGCGCTGCCCTGCCCGCGCGGGCGCGCGCCTTCGAAGAACTTGCGCCGCCGGAAGATCGGATGGTCGTGGCGCAGCTTGGACACCTGGCCGACGAAGTCGACGAGGTCCGCGTTGCGCTCGGCGTCGGCCCAGTCCAGCCAGGAGATGGGGGTGTCCTGGCAGTAGGCGTTGTTGTTGCCGCCCTGGGTGCGGCCCATCTCGTCGCCGGCGACGAGCATCGGTACTCCCTGCGACAGCAGCAGCGTCGTCAGCAGATTGCGGGTCTGCGCGACGCGCAGCGCCTGCACGACGGGGTCGTCCGTGGGCCCCTCGACCCCGCAGTTCCACGACCGGTTGTCGTCGGAACCATCCCGGTTGTCCTCGCCGTTCGCCTCGTTGTGCTTCTCGTTGTACGAGACGAGGTCGTGCAGGGTGAAACCGTCGTGGGCCGTGATGAAATTGATCGACGCCCAGGGCCGCCGGCCGCTGGTCTCGTACAGGTCGCTGGAGCCGGTCAGCCGCGAGGCGAACTCCGCGATGCCGTGGTCCTGGCCGCGCCAGAAGTCGCGGACGGTGTCACGGTACTTGCCGTTCCACTCCGTCCACAGCGGGGGGAAGTTGCCGACCTGGTAGCCGCCCTCACCGAGGTCCCACGGCTCGGCGATGAGCTTCACCTGGGACACGACGGGGTCCTGCTGGACCAGGTCGAAGAACGACGACAGCCGGTCGACGTCGTAGAACTCCCGCGCCAGCGTGGCGGCGAGGTCGAACCGGAAGCCGTCGACGTGCATGTCGGTGACCCAGTACCGCAGCGAGTCCATGATGAGCTGCAGGACGTGCGGATGGCGCACCCGCATGCTGTTGCCGGTGCCGGTGTAGTCCATGTAGTAGCGCTGGTCGTCGTCGACGAGCCGGTAGTAGGCGCTGTTGTCGATGCCGCGGAAGCACACCAGCGGCCCCATGTGGTTGCCCTCGGCGGTGTGGTTGTAGACGACGTCGAGGATCACCTCGATGCCGGCCTCGTGCAGATTCTTGACCATGCCCTTGAACTCCTGCACCTGCCGGCCCTGGCCGCCCGAGGCGGAGTAGCCGTTGTGCGGGGCCAGGAAGGCGACCGAGTTGTATCCCCAGTAGTTGCGCAGGCCCTTGCTGACGAGGTGCTCGTCGTGCACGAACTGGTGCACCGGCAGCAGCTCGATCGCGGTCACGCCGATCTTGCGGTAATGCTCGATCATGAGGGGGTGCGCCACGCCGGCATAGGTGCCGCGGTACTCCTCCGGGAGCCCCGGATGGTTCTTGGTCAGCCCACGGACATGTGCTTCGTAGATCACCGACTCGTTGTACGGCGTGCGCGGCGGCCGGTCGCCGTTCCAGTCGAAGAACGGGCTGATGACGACCGATTTCATCATGTGTGGCCCGGAGTCGGCGTCGTTGACGCTGTCCGGATCGCCGAAGGTGTAGGGAAAGACCGCCTGGTCCCAGGCGATCTCGCCGTCGACCGCCTTGGCGTACGGGTCGAGCAGCAGCTTGTGCGGGTTGCAGCGGTGACCGCTCGCCGGGTCATAGGGCCCGTGGACGCGATAGCCGTAGCGCTGGCCGGGCCCCACCGAGGGCAGGTAGGCGTGCCAGACGAAGGCGTCGACCTCGAGGAGCTCGATCTGCTCCTCCCGGCCGCCGTCGTCGTACAGGCAGAGCATGACCTTGTCCGCGATCTCGGAGAAGATCGCGAAATTCGTTCCCGTACCGTCATATGTGGCACCGAGGGGATACGGGTGACCCGGCCAGACCTGCGACATACGCGAAGCCTACGGGCATGGCGCCATCGGTGACCGGGCGGCGCGTGAATCGTGCGGCCACACGTTCGGAAGCGTTGACGTTTCATTGATCGGTGCCCGGCTGCCCGGCCTAGCATGGGGCCATGGCCGACTGGGCGATCTGGGTCGTCGTCGCCGGCGCCCTGTTCGTCGGCGAGCTGGTGACGCTGACCCTCGTGCTGGCGATGGTCGCGCTCGCCGCGCTGGTGGGTGCCGGTGTCGCTGTGCTCGGCGTCGATGTCGTCTGGCAGCTCGTGGCCTTCGCCGCGGCGGCGGGCGCCCTGGGGGTCGGGCTGCGTCCGGTGGCCCGGCGGCACCTGCGGGGCGCGCCCGCGCTGCGCACCGGGACGGAGGCGCTCGTCGGCGAGCGGGCCGTCGTGGTGGAGCGGGTCGACGGGGACGGCGGGCGGGTGAAGATCCGTGGCGAGGTGTGGTCCGCGCGGTCCTATCCGACGACCACGGTGCTGGCCGTCGGCAGCGAGGCGCACGTGCTGCGCATCGACGGGGCGACCGCCATCGTGCACAGCTTCGAGGTCTGAGGGAGGGCAGTCATGGCAGGTGTCATCGTCGCCTTGGCGATCGTGGCGGTTCTGTTGGTCGCGCTGGTGCGGGCGGTGCGGATCGTCCCCCAGGCCCGCGCGATGGTCGTCGAGCGGCTTGGGCGCTATCACCGCACCCTCACCCCCGGCCTCGCGATCGTGGTCCCGTTCATCGACCGGATCCGAGACAAGATCGACCTGCGTGAACAGGTCGTCAGCTTCCCGCCGCAGCCGGTGATCACCGAGGACAACCTCGTGGTCGGCATCGACACCGTCATCTACTTCCAGGTGACCGACCCGCGCGCCGCGACCTACGAGATCGCCAACGTCATCCGGGCGATCGAGCAGCTGACCGTCACCACCCTGCGCAACGTCATCGGCGGCCTGAACCTGGAGGCCACCCTCACCTCCCGGGACCAGATCAACGGCCAGCTGCGCGGCGTGCTCGACGAGGCCACCGGCCGGTGGGGCATCCGGGTCAACCGGGTCGAGCTGAAGGCCATCGACCCGCCCCGCTCCATCCAGGACTCGATGGAGAAGCAGATGCGGGCCGAGCGAGACCGCCGCGCGGCCATCCTGACCGCCGAGGGGGTCAAACAGAGCGAGATCCTGCGGGCCGAGGGCGAGAAGCAGGCGGCGATCCTGCGGGCCGAGGGTGAGCGGGAGGCGCAGATCCTCACCGCCCAGGGCGAGGCGAAGGCGATCGACACCGTTTTCCGGGCGATCCACGAAGGTGACCCGGACCAGAAACTGCTGGCCTACCAATATCTGCAGACGCTGCCGCAGATCGCCCAGGGGCAGGCCAGCAAGCTGTGGATCGTCCCGAGCGAGCTCACCGGCGCACTGGGCGGCCTCGGCGGACTGTTCGGTGGCCTGACCTCGGACAGGCCAGCGGGGACCCGTCCGGACGGGCCATCCGAGCAGCGTCCATGATGACCGGGGTGGGCAACGCTATTGCGCCCATTTAGTCATAGCTCTCCAAGGGGGTGGGGCTAGTCCGCCGGCTCGGACCATGGGACGATTCCGGCAAGCCGCCATAACGGACGGGTCGAAGAGGCGCAGGGGAAGGCGTTCCTCGTCGACGGAGGTCCTGCGTGGTCGCAATGTCACCGACAGCTCGCGAGCTGTCATCCGGCTCGTCGTCCTTCGCCGTGCCGGGCAAGTTGGCGGTTCTTGCCTGTCCGCCAGCGCTCTGCCCGCACCTGGAGTTCGCCGTGACCGGAGTGTTGTCGTCGCCGGTGTCGCTCACCTGGACGGCGCAGCCCGGCATGCCCGGATTCCTGTTCGCCGGGCTGGAATGGCGCGCGTCCCCGGGTACGGCGGGCCGGGTTGCGGGCGCCCTGCGCCGGCTCGGGCATGTCACCTTCGAGACAGTGGAGGGGCCCTCGCCCGGCTGCGACGCCGAGCGGTACTCCTACACTCCCGATCTCGGTCTGCACCGGGCCGCGATCGCCGCCAACGGCGACGTCGTGGTCGGGGAGGCGGCCCTGCGGGCGCTGCTCGAGCGGGGTGAGGCACGCGAGACGCTCTCCCGCGGGCTGCACCGTCTGCTCGGGACGGCCTGGGACGATGTCCTGGAGCCACTGCGCCGCGGGGCGCACGGCGCGCCGGTAACCTGGCTGCGCCGCACCGGCTGACCGCACCGGCTGACCGCACCGGCGGACCGCACCGGCGGACCGCACCGGCGGACCGGGCTCGAGGCGATCCGCGCAGGCCAAGGGCGAAACACCGCCGCTGGCCTGCGCGGATGAGGCCGTTGGCGGCGGTCCGCAGGGGTCGGTCACGTATCGGGGTGGACTGGGCACGCGCGTGTGGTGAAGCCCACATCAGGGTAGCGCGGGTCTGACGGGCACATACCCCGGCGGTCGTGCGTTGAGGCTTGCGCACGACCACGAACAACCTTTCTGGGAGTTACTTCAGTGGCCACCGATTACGACACTCCTCGTACTGCTGACATAGAGGACGCATCCGAGCAGAGTCTGGAGGCTCTCAAGGCACGGCGAGCCGACGCGGCAGCCGACCTCGGTGACGATGCTGACCCGTTCGAGACCGAGCTCGGCCTGCCCGGCGCCGACCTGGGGGGCGAAGAGCTGAACCTGCGGGTGCTGCCAAGACAGGCTGACGAGTTCACCTGCACGCAGTGCTATCTCGTGCACCACCGCAGCCAGCTCTACGACGAGCGGCGGATGGTCTGCCGCGACTGCGCAGCCTGATCCCTACGATGTACCGACACACCCGCCGGCCGACGCCGCGGTCACCGAAGAGGCCGCCGCGCCGGCTGGTCGGGGTCAGTCGAGAAGGACCCCGGCCGCGCGCATCGCCGTGACCGACCGCTGGTCGTCACCCGGGCGCAGGTTGACGAACCTGGTCAGTTCCAGCGGAAGCAGCACCGTGAGCCCGAGGCCCCTGGCCTCGAGGGCGCTCTCCCGCACGCAGTGATCGCCGGCGAGGCCAACCACCACCAGCGTGGTCACCTCCTGTTCGGCGAGGCGCTGGCCCAGCAGGGTCGAGCGCTGGTCACCCGACCGGGGGTCGCGCACCGAGAAGGCGGAATACCCGTCGGCCCCGTCGACCCCCTTGCGGATCACCTCGCCGGCCACCGTGAGCTCCGGGTGGAACTCGGCTCCGCTGGTGCCCGCCACGCAGTGCGGCGGCCACACGCCCCCGTCGGTGACGAAGTGCGGCGTGCGGGCCGGATGCCAGTCCTGGCTGTAGAACACCGGGGCCCCGGCGGCTCTCGCCGCGGCGATCTCGGCGTTGATCCCGGCGACGACCTCCTCCCCGCCGGTGACGTAGAGGCTGCCGGCCGGATCCGCGAAGTCGTTCTGCACATCCACGACCAGCAACGCGACCCGCGGGCCGTAGCGTGCCGTCATCTCGCCCCTCCCGTCGCCCCGGGCCGGGACAGGCCGGGGGACCCCCGATGGTCGCGGGCGCCAGGGCGGCCCGGCGCCGATCTGCTCAGTGTGGCATCCCGACACGCCCGTGGGTCGATTTGCCCGATCATGGCCGTGCGACGGCTTAAATTCGCGGCATGCACAGCCGCGACTACGGCCGGGACGTCCTGGCGCCCAGCGCCCGCGCCCGCCCGCCGATCCCGGAGATCGAGCTCGAACCGGACCTGGTCGTCGAGGACGCCACGAGCGGGTTCTGCGGCGCCGTCGTCGCCAGCGAGCACGGCGGGGTGACCCTGGAGGACCGGCACGGCGCCCGGCGGCTGTTCCCGCTGGAGCCGGGCGGGTTTCTGTTGGAGGGCCGCCGGGTGACCCTCGTGCGCCCCCGCCGCAGGGCACCGGCCGCCCCCGCGCGCACCGCGTCCGGTTCCCTGGCCGTAGCCGGCCACCGGGCGCGCGTCGCCCGCGCCAGCCGCATCTACGTGGAGGGGCTGCACGACGCCACCCTCGTGGAACGGGTCTGGGGGGATGACCTGCGCGTCGAGGGCGTCGTCGTGGAGAGCCTGGACGGCATCGACGACCTGGCGGGCGTGGTCGAGACGTTCCGTCCCGGACCGGGCCGGCGCCTGGGCGTCCTGGTCGACCATCTCGTCGCGGGGAGCAAGGAGAGCCGGATCGCGGCGTCCGTCACCGGGGACCACGTGCTGGTCACCGGCCACCCGTACATCGACATCTGGCAGGCGGTGAAGCCCGCCTCGGTCGGCATCGCCGCCTGGCCGGTCGTGCCGCGTGGGCAGCCGTGGAAGGAAGGCGTCTGCCGGGCGCTGGGCGTCTCCGAGCCCGCCGAGATGTGGCGGCGGGTACTGGCAGAGGTCAACGACTACGGCGATCTCGAGGTGGGCCTGCTCAGGGCCGTGGAGCACCTGATCGACTTCGTCACGGCCTGAACGGCGCCGGGCGCGGCCCGATGCTGCGCGCCGCGCCGCACCGCGATCACCTACGGTGGGTGGGGCGAACCACGACTGGGCCAGGGCGGGGGACTGCATGCCGGTACGGATCCGGCGGATCCTCGTGCTGCAGATGGCCGGAGTTGTTCTGCTGGCGTTGATGGCCGGCTTCGCTCTGCGGTTCGCGCTGAACAGGCTCGACGGTGATGGCGCGGCTCCGGCCGGCGGGGCTGCCGGCGTGGCGGCGGTGTCGCTGGCCGGCCGGACCATCGTGCTGGACCCGGGCCACGACGGCGGCAACAGCGGGGCCGGCGCAGTCATCAACCGGCTGGTGCCGGCGGGCGGCTTCGACAAGGAGTGCGACACGGTCGGCGCGCAGACCGCCGCCGGCTACCCGGAGCACGCCTTCACCTTCGACCTGGCCCAGCGGACGGCGGTGATCCTGCGGGCCCGGGGGGCCAGGGTGGTGCTGACCCGCGGCGACGACACCGGCGTCGGGCCGTGCATCGACCAGCGGGCCCGGACCGGAAACGACCTGCGCGCCGCGGCGGTCGTGTCGATCCACGCCGACGGCGGCCCCGTGACCGGCCGCGGCTTTCACGTGATCGCGCCGGCGCTGAGCCCCGACAAGGCGAACGCGACGATCCTGGCCCCCTCGACCCGCCTCGCGGGCGCGCTGCGCACGGCATTCGGCGCGGCGACCGGGCTGCCACTGGCGGACTACCTCGGCCGGGAGGGCATGACGATCCGGTCCGATCTCGGCGGGCTGAACCTCTCTCGGGTACCGAAGGTGTTTCTCGAATGCGGGAACATGAGCAACTCGACGGACGCGGCCGCGCTGGTCGAGCCGGCATGGCGGGCGCGGGCCGCGACCGGCATCGCCGACGGGCTCACCGCGTTCCTGCGGGAAGGGGGGACGGCGGGGGCGGCTCCGCCGGACTGATGGGCGGCCGCGGGGAGAATCCGCATTCAGGCACACAAAAAGGCCACTGGAGATCCAGTGGCCTTTTGCGACGATGCCGCGAGACGCGGGGTGGGCGATACTGGGATTGAACCAGTGACCTCTACCGTGTCAAGGTAGCGCTCTCCCACTGAGCTAATCGCCCGCGATGAACCAGAGGCGGAGGCGGGAATCGAACCCGCGTACAGGGCTTTGCAGGCCCTTGCCTAAACCACTCGGCCACTCCGCCGCGGGAGGCCGCGGTGCAGACCTCAAGCCCCTCTGCTTCCGAGCGGACGACGGGATTCGAACCCGCGACCCTCACCTTGGCAAGGTGATGCTCTACCACTGAGCCACGTCCGCGTCGCACCTGACTTCTTGCCGGTGCAGTCAGCACTCTAGCGGACGAACGGCCTCCTCGTCGAATGCCCCGCCAGGCGTCGCGAAGATGTTGCGTTGGGTCAAGACGACCCACGTGAACATCGGGTTTCGCCCATGGCACGTCCACCTGGCCCGGCGGGGCGCGGATCGGAGCCACGGACGCCGGCGCGGCGGCCCGCCGCCCGCGGCGGGGCGTGCCC
>NZ_JALKFU020000133.1 GCF_023242965.2 Frankia sp. AgKG'84/4 | reverse complement strand
GGCCCGTTGACCGCCGCCACCGCGAGCGCGTCGTCGTCCCCGAGGTGCTCGCGCACCGCGGCGGCCGGCAGCGGGACCGACACCATCCCGCCGCTGCCCGAGATCCCGGCCAGCACCCGGCTTCGCCGCGCGATGATCGCGCCCGCGTCGGCCAGCGACAACGCCCCGGCCACGTAGGCGGCGGCGACCTCGCCCTGGGAATGCCCGATCACGGCGGCCGGGCGGACCCCGAACGAGCGCCACAGCGCCGCCAGCGATGTCATGACGGCGAACAGCACCGGCTGGACGACGTCGACGCGCTCCAGCGACGGCGCCCCGACCTCGCCGTGGAGCACCTCCAGCAGCGACCAGTCGACGTGCGGGGCGAGTGCCCCCGCGCAGGCGGCGATGTGCTCGGCGAACACCGGCGAGGTGGCGAGCAGCTCGCGGGCCATGGCCGCCCACTGCGACCCCTGCCCGGGCAGGACCAGCACGACACCACCGGCCGCGTCGACGCCGCCCGGCCGCGCGGTCACCAGGCCCGCGGCCTGCCCACCGTCGCGCAGGTGCCGCAGCGCGGCCAGGAACTCGGCGGGCTCGGAACCGACGATGACGGCGCGCCGCCCGAACGCCGTGCGCGTCGTCGCCAGCGAGTGGCCGACGTCAGCCGGGTCGAACCGCGCCGTCTCCCCGTCGCCGGTCGGGCCCGCGCCGGCCAGATCCGCGCCGGGGGCGAGCAGGTCATGCAGGCGTCCGGCCTGGGCTCGCAGCGCCGCCTCGTCCCGCCCGGACAGCAGCCACGGCATCGGCCGCGGCCCGCCATCGGCCGTGGGCGCGGACGCCTCCCGGGTGGACGGCGGTAGGCCTGGTGCGGGCGTGGTGGCGGTGGGCGCCGGCGGTTCGGCGAGGACGAGGTGGCAGTTCGTGCCGCCCACCCCGAAGGAGCTGACGCCGGCGACCAGCGGCTGGTCCGTGGCCGGCCAGGCGCCGTGCGCGGTGTGCACCCGCAGGCGCAGCTCGTCGACGTCGATGTCCGGGTTCGGGGTGACGAAGTTCAGGCTCGGGGGCAGCTCGCGGTGGGAGATCGCGAGCACGGTCTTGAGTAGGCCGACGATGCCGCTGGCGCCTTCGAGGTGCCCCACGTTCGTCTTCGCCGAGCCGACGAGCAGGGGCGCGGCGGCGTCCCGTCCGCTGCCGTAGGCCCGGCCGAGCGCCGCGGCCTCGATCGGGTCGCCGACCCCCGTGCCCGTCCCGTGCAGCTCCACGTACTGGATCTCGTGCGGATCGACCCGCGCCGAGCGGGCCGCCTCGCGCAGGACCCGGGCCTGCGCGTCGGCGCTGGGCAGGGTGAGCCCGGCGGTGGCACCGTCGCTGTTCACGGCGCCGCCGAGGATCACCGCGTGCACCGTGTCACCGTCCGCCCGGGCCGCGGACAGCCGCTTGAGCAGGACGATCGCGCCACCCTCGCCGCGGACGTACCCGTTGGCCCGGGCGTCGAAGGTGAAGCAGCGGCCGTCGGGGGACAGCGCGCCGAACCGCTCGGCGGTCAGGGTGCTCTCCGGCGCCAGGTTGAGCTGCACGCCGCCGGCGAGGGCGAGATCGTTCTCCCCGCGTCGCAGGCTCTCGACCGCGAGGTGCACCGCGACCAGCGACGATGCCTGGGCCGCGTCGACCGTCAGGCTGGGGCCGCCCAGGTCCAGCGCGTAGGAGACGCGGTTGGCGATGATGCCCCGGCTCTGCCCGGTCAGCGTGTGGCGGGTGATCGCGTCCTCACCGGCGCGCAGCAGCCGGGTGGCGTAGTCGCTGGTGATGGCTCCGAGGAACACGCCGGTGCGGCTGCCGGCCAGGTCGGCGGGGCGCTGACCCGCCGCCTCGACCGCCTCCCAGGCGAGTTCGAGGGCGAGGCGCTGCTGCGGGTCGAGGTGCGTGGCCTCCCGGGGGGCGATTCCGAAGAACTCCGGATCGAAGCCGTAGACATCGTCGAGGTGCGCGGCGAAGCGGGTCCCGAGCCGACGCGGCACCGACGCGCCGCGGTCCACCGCGTCGCCGCCGACCCGCAGCAGCCGCCAGAACGCCGCCGGATCGGGCGCCGAGGGCAGCCGGCAGGCCAGCCCCACCACGGCAATCGAGTCGGTGGAGCCCCACGCCGGGTCGTTGTCTCGCGCTGTCTCGGTTGATCCGGTGTTCATCGCTGTGCCGCCCCCTTGTCACGAACGCGCGGAACCGGTCTTCGCCCGGTGAACCGCACACTTCCTGGGCCGAAAACCAGGCTAGGTGGTGTCGCCTTGGAACCGCTTTTGCCTCGCTAAAGGACCGGATAAGTGTTGTCGGATTGTTTCTGGCTGCTTTCCCGACGGGGAAATGTCGGATCGGGCGGCGATTGAAATGCTACGGTCGGCAGGTGCCCGGGAAGGTGTCGGCGACTGAGTTGTCCCTGGCCGTCCCCACACGTTGATCGAGGTGTCGGCTGTCAGGAGGAGCGCATGGATATCTTCTCATTCCATCTGATGCCGTGGCCGTATCTGCCGGCGGACTACGGCGGCTCGGCCTGGATAACCGTGCCGAACGGGCTCTACGACCCCGGGCGCGGCCATGACCTGTACAACCGGTATCTGGACGAGCTGGAGTACGCGGAGCAGGTCGGTTTCGATGGGCTGGTGGTCAACGAGCACCATCAGACCGCCTACGGGTCGATGCCGAGCCCCAACCTGTTCGCGGCCCTGCTCGCCCGGCGGACCTCGCGGGCGAAGATCGCGGTGATCGGCAACGCCCTGCCGCTGTACAACCCGCCGACCCGGGTGGCCGAGGAGTTCGCGGTCCTCGACGTGGTCACCGGCGGCCGGCTGATCGCGGGCATGGTCGTCGGCGGTGGCCCGGAGTACTACTCCTCCGGCGTGAACCCCGCGCAGGCGCGGCGCCGCTTCGCCGAGGCGCTCGACCTCGTCGTCCAGGCCTGGACCAGACCAGGCCCGTTCGAGTTCGACGGCGAGTTCTACAAGATCCCCCACGTCAACCCCTGGCCGCGGCCGTTGCAGCAGCCACATCCGCCGGTCTGGATCCCGGGCCTGGGTTCCCTGGAAACGATGGAACTCGTCGCCGCCCGCGGGTTCTCCTACGTCGGACTACCCTTCTTTCACTCCTCGGTCTTCGAACGGAACTACGCGGCTTTCCGGCAGATCTGGCTGGCCGCCGGACGGGACCCGGCGCCCGAGAACCTCGGTCTGCTGTTGCCGATCTACGTCGCCGAATCCGACGCCGCGGCCCGCGCCGAGTACGAGGAGCACCTCTGGTACTTCGCCCGGAAGCTGCTGAACGGAGTGCAGATCGTGCCGCCCGGATATCAAAGTGTGCAGTCGGCCGTGCGGCTGATGGAGAACGCGTCGAAATACCTGCTCGGGGTCTCCGACTGGGAGACGGTGGTGTCGGGCTCCTATGCCATCGTCGGGAGTCCGGACACCGTCGCCGAGAAGCTCGCCGACCTGATCCGCCGGCTCGGCGTCGGCAATCTGCTCGGCCTGTTCCAGCTCGGCAGCCTGCCAGCCCACCTGACCAGGGCCAACCTGACGCTGTTCGCCGAACAGGTGATGCCGAAGCTGCGCGCCGAGTTCGCCACCCCGCCGGTCTGGCCGGAGACGCTCGTATGACCGCGCCGACGACCGGCCCCCAGCCGAACGGCGCCGGTCCCAGCGCCACCCTGCGGCGCATCGAGGTTGACGGGATCGGCATCCGGTACGTCCGGCTGGGTCAGGGCGTCCCGCTGGTGTATCTGCACTCCCCGTTCGGCGAGGTCGGCGCGCTACCGGTGTTCGGCGCCCTCGCGGCGGCGGGCTTCGAGATCATCGCGCCGGAACTGCCCGGCTTCGGCCAGTCGGACCCGGTCACCACCTGGCAGAACATCGCCGATGTCGTCTTCACCCTGCGACGCATCCTCGACCGCTTCGAGGTGGACCGCGCCGTGCTGGTGGGCAGCTCCCTCGGCGGTTGGCTGGCCGCCGAGATCGCCGTCTGGTTCCCGCAGCGCGTGCGAGCACTCGCCCTGCTCGCCCCCTTGGGACTGCGAGTCGAGGGCGCCCCGATCTTCCAGATCTTCGGCGCCGAAGACGACGCGCTGCTGCCCCGGTTGCTCGCCCGCCCGACGGACTTCCCGGCGCACCTCGCCCCCGCCCTGGCCGCCGATGACGACGCCGCCGAAAGCCCCGCCGATCCACTCGCGCTGCCGCTGCACCTGTTCCGGGCGATGGAAGCGACCGCGCGGATCGGCTGGAACCCGTACCTGCACGATCCACGGCTACGGGAACGACTTGGCCAGATCGAGGCGCCCACCGTGGTGATCCGTGGAGACCGCGACGGCATTCTGCCAGCGGCACACGCGGCGGCCTATGCCGCGGCGATTCCGGGCGCTCGGCGGGTGGAGATCGCGGACTGTGGCCATCTGCCGGCGTTGGAACATCCCGAAGAGGTCGCGAGACACCTGTCGCCGCTGCGGCGACACGCCGAAGAGGACCACACCGCTTCTTGCTACTGTATGTAATCATCTCGATGTGAAGGGTGATTATTTGGCGTGCTGGCCGGTGCCGATTCGGGTGGCGGTGGTGGCCGCGGTGACACTGGCCGCGAGCGTGTTGGGGTTGCCGACGGCGGTGGGGGCGAGCGCGGTGACGCCGACGTTCCCCCTCACGGTGTCCGTATCGACGAGGTCCCTTACCTACGGCGCGGCGGGGAGCCCACTCACCTTCGACATCGCCGTATAGAACAGCGGTGACGTCGCCCTGCACAACGTCGTGGTGCAGCTGGCCCGCTCCGGTTTCGAGCCGGCAGTCTGCCGCTTCACCCAGCTGGCCGCCCACGCCGGCGCTGGGTGCGGCGTTCGGCACACCACCACGGTTGCCGACGTCACCGCCGGCACGATCGGACTGACCGCCGTCGCGACCGGTTTCACCGCGGCCGGGCAGCCGGTGGTCTCACCGCCGGGCAGCGCCTCGTCGATCCTCAACCTCAGCCAGGACCTGGTCTTCGGGGCCGTTGTCGCGCAGACCTCGATCGCCGCCGTCGGCCAGCCGCTGCACTACACCTACGGGATCGTCAACACCGGCTCGACGCCGCTGACCGGCCTCGCCGTACGGGAGACCCGGCCCGGCGTGACCGTTGCCTGCCCGGGAACGAACCTGGCCGCCGGCGCCACGATGTACTGCGCCGGCACCGGCGCCACCACGTTGAGCGATCTCCAGCACCGGTCCGCGGACAGCGCCGCCACCGCGACCGCGCGTGAACCGGACGGCACCCCGACCATCTCCGCCGGCGCGACGACCACCGTCCCCTCCACGGCCACCGCCGAGCTGGCCGTACAGGTGATCTCCCAGCCGCCGTCGTACTCCATCATCGGTCAGCAACTGTTCTACGACTTCCGGGTGACGAACAGCGGCGCCCTGCCGGTGCGTAACCTGCACCTGTCGGCGACGCGGGGTGACAGCTCATCGTGTCAGGCGGCCCAGCTGGCACCGGGCGCGGCGACCGACTGCGAACTCCTCATCGTCACCGACCGCTACGACCTCAGCAGCTACGATCCGCTCCGCACCCAGCGGGTCGTCCGGGTGCTCGGGGATGTCTCCCTACCGGGCACGCAGGCCAGGAGCTACGCGTCTCCGGCAGGAACCGTGTGGACCCCGTACGCCGCGGCCCCGCCGGGGCCGCCGCCCTTCGGCCGAACATCACTTTCGGTGATTAGTGCCATCACGCCGGAGAGCTACGGCCTTTACTCCAGCGTCAGGATCCACTATGTGGTCCACAACACCGGCGACGAGCCGCTGAACGACGTCGGCCTCATCGACACGCTGCCCGACCATCCGGGTGACTGCGGGGCGCGCATCCTTGCCCCTGGCGCATCGTTCTTCTGCGAGGCCCAGCACCGCACCTTCTTCGAGGACCAGGACCGCAGCCAGATCTTCTCCAACGCCGTCGCGATCGGGCACACCACCGGCTACCGGCCGGTGGTCTCCGCCCCCGCGATCGCGACCGCCCGAACGAACCACCGCGGCACTGCCGAGCTGGTGGTCACCGCCTCGACCAGCGCGTTCCGCGCGGCCGGGGAGCGGATCACCATCGACTACGCGGTGATCAACGGCACCGATGTGACCTTCTTCGGCATCGCCATCACCGACGCGCTGCCCGGCGTTTCCCCGGCCACCTGCGCCATCCCGGTCTCCGCCGGCGCCGTGACGCACTGCACCGCGAGCTACGTCACGACCCAGGCGGACGTCGATCGCGGTTACGTCGCCCCCACCGCGGTGGCCACCGGCAGCCGCGACACCGGCCCGCCAGTCGTCTCCGCCCCGGCCCGCCGACTGCTCGTCCGTCCCGCGGCGGCACAGCTGACGATCGCGAAGTCGCTGACGAACGGACCCTTCCGGGCCGCCGGTGACCAGCTCGCGTACGCCTACCGGGTCACCAACCGCGGCAGTGTCCGGCTGACGGACGTGGTCGTCAACGACGTGCTCGCCGGCGTCGGCCGGGTCGACTGCCCCACCAGCACTCTCCCCCCGGGCGAGTGGATGATCTGCGCGGCGTCCTACTCGGCCACCGCCGCGGACGTCCAGGCCGGCCAGGTGGTCAACAGCGCGTGGGCGGGTGGTACCACCGCGCTCGGCCAGACGGTGGTGTCCAATCCGAGCGCGCTGGCCAGCCCGCGCCAGCAGCTCGACCTGACGATGTGGACGGGGCAGGTCGGGTTCTCCGGCGTCGGGCAGACGATCACTGTGCTCTACCTGGTGACGAACGTCGGCGACACGCCGCTGACGGTGGTGGGTCTTCGCACGGACTCCACCCTCGGCCCGAACCCCACCTGCCCGCGGAGCACTCTCGCCGCGGGCGGGAACATGATCTGCACGGCGACCCGGACAACGACCACGGCGACCGTCGGCTCCGGCGGTTATCACGAGTCCGCCGTGGCGGACTGGACCTTGACCGGCTTCTCCGGGCGGCTGCGGTCCAACCCAGCCGCCACCTTCATCCCGTACGTTCCCAGCCCCGCAGGCCCCCGCGGACCCGCGGGTCCGCCAGGTCCGCCAGGTCCGCCAGGTCCGCCGGGTCCGCCAGGTCCGCCAGGTCCGCCGGTATCGGGTCCACGACCTCGTAGGGTGCTTTGGGCGCACGTTCTCCCGACCGGTTTCACCGGTCGGCCGCCACCACCAGTAGTCGTTGCGGGTTCGATGCCGTCAGCGCCGTGGAGAAGCCTGCGACGCGGCGCAGCCCGCCGGTTGGGGGAAAAGGGACGAGGATGGAGGCGTGGCGGGATGGTGGGAACGAAACATCGCGGAGCCGGGAAAGGAGCCGCTGCTGCTGTGTCTCGTGGCGTTTCTGCTGACTTTCCTGGTCACCCGGACGATCGTGCGGCTTATCCGGGCGGGGCACGGCCCTTTTCGTAACGTCTCCGCCGGCGGGATGCATGTGCACCATGTCGTGCCGGGCACGCTGCTGCTGATCGGCGGCGGTCTGCTCGCGGTCGGGACGCCGCCGCACGCGCCGTGGCGGGAGGTCGCCGGGGTGGTGGTGGGAATCGGGGCGGCGTTGGTACTGGACGAGTTCGCGCTCATCCTGCACCTGGAGGATGTCTACTGGCAGCAGGCCGGGCGGGCCTCGGTCAACGCGGTACTGCTCGCGGCCGGGTTGATGGGCTGCGTACTGCTTGGTTTCTCGCCACTGGGCGTGAACGATATGCGGGGCCAGGAATGGGCAGTCCGGATGGTCGTGGTGGCGGACATCGTGGTCGGGGTGCTGCTGGTGGTCGCGACGTTACTGAAGGGCAAGTACGGGATGGCGCTGCTGGGCGTGTTCCTGATTCCGCTGGCGGTGGTCGGGAGTGTCCGGCTCGCCCGGCCGAACTCGCCCTGGGACCACTGGTTCTACGGCCGATCCCCGAAGAAGGCGGCGCGGGCCGCGCGGCGGGAGGCCGCCGCGCCACCGCTGATCGTCCGCCTCCGCACGAAGGCCGAGAACCTCCTCGCCGGCGCGCCCAGCCCCGAGCCGCCGGTCGCCGACGACGGGCGGGACCACGGGCGCCGGGCGAGGTGACGGGACGGGGGAGGCGGCGTGGCCGGGCAGGTCGAGTTCTCCGGCCCTGGCGGGAGGGGCGGCGGTGTCTGCGGACGCCTGAGCGTGGGTCAGCTCATCCCACATGACGAGCATCAGTACTTCACGATCACGTTCGCGTAGGGATGCCATCGCGGCCCGGACCGCGAGGACCCGATCAGGCACCTTGCCGTCGACCGGATTGCGGGGCTGCATCGCCAGACGAACCACGACGAACGCCTCCGCGACGACATCCTCGACCTCGTCAACCGGTACCCGGCGCACCGCGTACGCCCGGACCGCGTCGCGGTAAGCGTCGAACACGGCTCGGAACATCACCTGAAGTGACAGGGCTTGACCCCGCTGGCCGGCTCGCGGATCCAGTCCGCCGGCGACCGGATTCCACTTGGTCCCAATCCGCGCGCTGCACCCGCTCGCACCAGCGGTGACGCACCCACCACCTCCGCCGGGCTACGGCCTGGGCGGCTGGACGAGGCCGACGGTGTGGAAGCTGTGTCGGGCGATGCGGGGTCCCCACTGCCGGTAGGTGGCCAGGTCGCCGTGGAAGGCCGTTCCCGCCCCACGAATTGTCTCGACCAGGTCGGCGACGATGTCGCAGCCGGGCGCGTGGTCGTCCCCGCAGGGTTTGCCGCGGAGGAACGCGACGATGTCGGGGTCGTCGGTGCTGGCGGCGAGGGCGTTGAGCAGCGGCGGGGCCAGGGTGGGATGGCCGACGGTGACGGCCAGGAGCAGCAGGGCCGCGTGGTGAGGCCCGGCGGTGAACGCGGTGAGATCGGCGTTGGGCACGCCGATGCGGATCAGCCGGTACAGGTTGACCAGTCGTTTGCCCGCGCGGGGGGTCATCAGGAGCGGACCGACGAGGGGAATCGCGGTTCGTTCACCGTCGGTGAGTTCAAGGCTGGCGGGCCGCAGGTCCGCAATGGCTGTCCCCTGGCGTCCAGCCAGGCGCTCGTCGGTGAACCTGCCTAGCGGGTCGTCGGCACCTGGGGGACGGACCCTGCCGGATGGTGCGGGCGCTGGACCGCGCGGCCCCGGGCCGGTGCCGGGGCCGGGCTGGTCGCTCGGGCTGGGCCTGGGGGTCGGGGCTGTGGGTCGCGGTGCGCGTTGCGATGGGACCGGGAGGAGCGCGGACAGGTAGGCGGCGGCGGTGGTGCCCATGGGGCGTAACGCGAACGGAATCTGGAAGATCTTGTCGAGCCAGTCCACCGGAGTGACCGCTCGACCCGCGTCGGTGCCGTCGGCGTTGCCGAACAGGCCGCTGTGATGGGTGGTCAGGCTGCGGCGCAGCCAGGCGGCGTCGACGGCGACCACGACAACGAACAACCGGCGGGCGAGGAGCAGGTGGACCGCGGTCAGTACCTCGACGACACGTTGCGGGGGGCAGCGGTCGAGATCGTCAACGTAGAGGATGATCCGTTCCAGCGGCGGCGGCTTGGCCGCACTGCCGGTGGTCTGCCACTGGGCTCGGGCGGCGGTGAGGGCGCGTTCGAGCTGGTCAAGGTCGGCGCTGATCTGGCCGACCAGACCCCGGTAGTTCTGATAAGCGCTACCGGTGCTGAGCCGGTCGAGAACATCGGCGAGGGCCACCGCCGCGTCGACCCTGGCCAGGCGCGCCCGAGTATCCGCGAGATCCTGCTGGACCTGGTCGTTCGCCGCGGTCAGACGGCGTCGCTCCCGGTCGGTGAACGACACCATCCACCGGTGGATCCGACGGGCGAGGGCGACCGGGGCGAGCGCGAGCAACCCGGCCAGGACCGTCCCGGCCGTCCGCAGCCACGGACCGGCCCACCACCACGCGCCCGCCGCCCCGGCCAGCAGCACCGCCCAGCCGGCGAGAGCCCACATTCCTGTCCGGACGTCGATGGCCAGGCCAAGGATCGCCGCGCGTCCCGCCCGCAGGAAGCCACCCGGCGAGCCCAGCCCGGCGAGTCGGCCATGCGCGGAACGCGCGGCGTCCACCGCGCTGATCTGCGCGTCCAGCCGAGTGCGGGCAGCTTCCAACCGGACCGTCTCGGCGCGCAGGCGCTCCCGCTCAGCCCGGCTGCCCGCCGGATCGGCCGACGGCGTGCCCGCCGCCCGGTCGGTGGCGAGTTCGGTGAACAGATGCTCGATGATTCCGGTCCACACCTGCCCGTCGCTGTAGTGCCAGGCATTGAACTCGATCTGGCCCACCGACGACACGAACGAGCTGCTGCCCGGGTTGCTCAGTGACATCCCGGCCAGCCGATCGACCCGGGCACGAAGCTGACGCAGCACACTCGACTTCCCCGACCCCCACTCGCCCAGCACCGCGATCGCCAAGGGCGGGACCGTCTCCGATGCCGCGATCAACATCGCGAGGGTCTCGACATCAGCCTCGACCTCGAGGAGATCGTGGTCGCTGGGCTCGTCGCTGCGGACCCCGGCAAGCACCCCCCGCCGCGTCGCCCCCGCCAACGCCGTCCCTCGAACCTGCAACCCACTGCGCCGGTTCCACACGCGGATCGTCCGATCACCAACACTGACGATCTCCGATCCGTCCGGGGTGACCGCTACCGACAGGACCGTGCCGGTGTGGCCGGTGAGGGTGGTGTGTTCGGTGCCGGTGTCGCGGTTCCAGATGCGTACGGTGCCGTCGTCGCTGCCGCTGATGATCTGCTGGCCGTCCGGGGTGACCGCCACGGACAGGACCGTGCCGGTGTGGCCGGTGAGGGTGGTGTGTTCGGTGCCGGTGTCGCGGTTCCAGATGCGGACGGTGCCGTCGTTGCCGC